>DATIFD010000182.1:0-7796 GCA_035455385.1 Burkholderiaceae bacterium | reverse complement strand
CTGGCGAAACGCCTCGACGCGCTGCTCGCGCTCGACGCGCCGCTCGTCGAGCAATCTCGCGACGCGCTGGTACTGCTCGGGCTCGAGGAAGCGGAACGACAGGTCCTCCAGCTCCCACTTGATCTGCCAGATGCCCAGCCGGTTGGCAAGCGGCGCGAACACCTGCTGCGATTCCAGCGCCAGTTCGGGCGCACACGGCTGCTTGGCGGCGGCGTGCCAGCGCAGCGTCTGGAGCCGCGAGGCCAGCCGCAGCAGCACCACCCGCAGGTCGCGCGAGAACGCCAGCAGCATCTTGCGCACGCGCTCGGTCTGCTGCTCGCGGCGCTCGGCCTCGACGCTGGCCGAGCGCGCTGCACGCTGCACCTGCACCAGCTTGCGCGTGTGCTCGACCAACCCGGCATACGACTCGCCGAACGCATTGCGAACCATGTCCTCGGGTCGTTGCAGGAAGTCCGACGCGTACACGAGGTAGGCGGCTGCGCGCAAGGTCGGTGGTGCGCCGATGCCTTCGAGGATCGCCGCCACGCCATCGGCATGGGCCAGCGCCGGCTCTCCGGTGTCGAGCCCATGGCCGGCCAGCAGCGGCTCTGCGAACGCGCGGGCGCGCTGCAGCGCGCCGGCTTCCTGCACGGCGTTGACGTCCACCGCCGCCTGCCGCGCGTCCGCGGCGGGCGCGTCCACCCCGGCCAAGCGCACGATCGGCGCGGCCTCGGTGCCAGCGGGCAACAACTCGGTCTTCACGGCGCCAACAGAAACTCGCGCACCGCGCGCACCTGATCGGGTTGCACGAGCGTGGGTGCATGCCCGACGCCGGCGAACTCGACCAATTTGGGGCGCGGTCCGCGCTCGGTCATCTCCCGCGCCGTGTCGCGCGACAGCAGGTCGGACTGCGCGCCGCGCAACAGCAGCGTCGGGCAGCGCACCGCATCGTAGGCTTGCCACAGCGCCGCTTCGCCAGCCGCCGCCGTTTCCGGCGTGATCGCCTTGAACGGCACCGCGATGGCGGGGTCGCTGCGCGGTACCAGGGCCTCGCCGTCGGCCTTCAGCTGCGGGCGGGTCAGCTCGAGCCACTGCTCGCGGCTGTGCGGGCCGAACCCGGTGGAGATCGCCCAGACGGCGTCGGCCGCCTCGTCGAGCGTCTTCCAACGTCGAATCTGGCCGACATAACCGCCGATGCGCGCGATGCCTGCCGCATCGAGCCTTGGGCCGACGTCGTTGAGCACCAGCTTGCTCACCGGCGAGCCCTGCAGCGCAGCCACGCCGAGGCCGATGACGCCCCCCATCGACGTGCCGAGCCAGTGCACGGTGCGGGCGTTCAAGCGTGCGAGCAACGTCACCATGTCGGCGGCGTACTGTGGCAGCACGTAGCCCATCGGGTCGCGCAGCCAGTCGGAGCGCCCGCGCCCCACGACATCGGGGCACACCACGCGGTAGTGATCGACCATGGTGCGCGCAACGACGTCGAAGTCACGCCCTTGGCGCGTCAGGCCGTGCACGCACACCAGCACCGTGTCGTTGGCCGGATCGCCCCACTCCCAGTACGCCATGCGGTGCAGGCCGCGGCCACTCAGGCACGACACGTCGAGCAGTCGAGGTTCGGACACGGGTTCACTCCTTTGTCGATAATGATCCTAACAACGGAAGCCAAGGAACCACCATGTTGAAGGGAAAGACCGCCCTGGTCACCGGTTCGACAAGCGGCATTGGGCTGGGCATCGCACGCGCGCTCGCTCGCGACGGCGCCGACATCATGCTCAACGGGTTCGGCGACTACGAGTCGGCCAAGCGCGCGGTGGCCGAGTGCGGCGTCAAGGTCTCGTACCACGGCGCCGACATGAGCAAGCCTTCCGAGATCGAGGCCATGGTCCGCGCCTGCGAACGGGAGTTCGGCGCGCTCGACATCGTCGTCAACAACGCGGGCATCCAGCACGTCGCCAAGGTCGAGGACTTTCCGCCCGAACGCTGGGACGCGATCATCGCGATCAACCTGACGTCGGCGTTCCACACCACGCGGCTGGCGCTACCCGGAATGAAGAAGCGCAATTGGGGCCGCATCTTGAACGTCGCCTCGACCCATGGCCTGGTGGCGTCGGCCGAGAAGTCGGCCTACGTGGCGAGCAAGCACGGCATCGTCGGCTTCACCAAGAGCATCGCCCTGGAGACGGCGACCACCGGCATCACGGTCAACGCGATCTGCCCCGGTTGGGTGCTGACGCCGCTGGTGCAGAAGCAGGTCGACGCGCGCGCCGCACAAGCACGGGTCGACGATGCCGAGGCCAAACGCCAGCTGCTGGCCGAGAAGCAGCCGTCGCTGCAGTTCACGACGCCAGAGCAGCTCGGCGCACTCGCCGTCTTCCTGTGTTCCCCGGCCGGAGACAACGTGCGCGGCGTGGCGTGGAACGTCGATGGTGGCTGGGTGGCCCAGTAGCGCCGGCCTCAGCGGGTCATCAGCACGCTGCCGTTGATCTGGACGGTCACGCTCGCCTTGCCCGCCTCGACCGGAATCGATTCGTCGGCCGCAACCGCCATCGCGCGCACGCGGGGTATCGGCGGCACGAACGGGGGCTCGGAGGTGCCCACGTTGACTTCGCGCACCGCGTAGCCCGCATAGCCGAACTGCTTGGCATAGTCGGATGCGCGGGCACGAAACTTGGCGATCGCCTGGGCCGCGGCCTCGGTCTCGACCCGTTCGCGAGTGTCGCGCGCCAGGGAGTAGGCCACGCGCGATACCGTCAGCATGCTGAGGCGGCCCGCGAGCTGCGCGACGGCGCTCAGGTCGCGCCCCTCGAGCACCAGCTCGCCCTGCCCCACCCAACCGACGATATTGGGGCTCTTGGGACCGTAGCGCGGCGACAGGCTGAAGCCGCCGGTGCGCACGTCGAGCTGCCCTGGGCGATGTGCTTTGCGCGCCTCGACCAGCGCGGCATCGAGGGTCTGGCGAAGCTGGCTCTGCACGGCAGCCGCATCACTGCCCTCGCCGGTGGCCGACAGCGTCATCGTGATGACGTCGAACGGCACCTCCACGGATGAGGATGCCGTGAGGGTCAACGTGTCCTGCAAGGGTGTGGCAGGCTGTGCCTGTACCACCGAACTTGCCGTCAGCGCGAGCGCGACGACAAAGCCGTGCGGCGAAATGCGGGTCATGTCAAGTTCCCTGCGATGTGGTGACGTGAAGATGCGTCAGTGTGCCTGGCTGATGCGTGTGAGCACGCGCCACCAACCGGCCGTGTTCCAGGTCACGGAACGCTGCGCAAAGCCCGAAATAGATGTAACAGCCGGTCGCTTTTCCGGTTTGGCATGGGTTTTCCCCCGGCAAAATGCGCATGTTACAAATGTGGAGTTGCAGATGAATACGCCCGCCAACACTCGACCCGACCGCATCGTCGTGGTCGACGATGACGCGCGCATCCGGGATCTCTTGCGCCGCTACCTGACCCAGGAAGGGTTCGAGGTTCTGTTGGCCGAAGACGCCAAGGCGCTGAACCGAATACTCACGCGCGAGACGATCGACCTGATCGTTTTGGACCTCATGCTGCCTGGCGAGGACGGGCTATCGATCTGCCGTCGGCTGCGCGCGGCCAACGACGTCACGCCGATCATCATGCTGACTGCAAAGGTCGAAGACGTCGACCGCATCGTCGGGCTCGAGGTCGGCGCCGACGACTACCTGCCCAAGCCTTTCAACCCGCGCGAATTGCTCGCCCGGGTGCACGCCGTGCTGCGTCGCCGTCCCGCGATGGAGGCGCCCGGCGCGCCGTCGAAAGAGCCGCAGACAGTGGCCTTCGGCCCGTTCGAGTTCGATCTGAGCCTGCGCCGCCTGATGAAGAACGGCGAGCAGATCGCGCTGACCACCGGCGAGTTCTCGATGCTGAAGGCGCTCGTGCGTCACCCGCGTCAGCCGCTGTCGCGCGACAAGCTGGCCCAGTTGGCGCGCGGCCGCGAGTTCGAGCCGTTCGACCGCAGCCTCGACGTGCAGATCTCGCGCCTGCGCAAGATGATCGAGTCCGATCCGTCCCAGCCGCGCTACATCCAGACGGTATGGGGTGTGGGCTACGTGTTCGTGCCAGACGGCGCGAATTGATCCACCCCCGATGCGGCTTGGCGGCCGCCTCCCCCTCGAGGGGGCAACACCAACGGACCGGCAGAGCCGGATCCGCGGTGTTCGCTTGACAGGAGCTTGCGCCTTCGGCGCTTCGCTTACGCGCCGCCTGAGCGGTCGTGTATCGTCCGGGCCGCGCTGAACTCGATTCCCCGACATGCCCCGCCGCTCGCAAGGTGTCGCCCTGAGCCTGTTCTGGCGCACATTCGTGCTGCTGGCGATCCTGCTGGGCAGCGGGATCATGGCCTGGGTTTGGACGCTGCGCTCGCTGGAGTTCGAGCCGCGCGCGCTGGCCGCCGCGCAGCAGATCGCCAGCCTGGTGAAGCTGGCGCACGCGGCGCTCAAGAACACCGACGCGATCAACCGCGTCGCGATGGTCAAGTCGCTGTCGGGGCAGGAGGCGATCCGCATCGCGCCGCACGAGCCGTCCGACAAGTGGGAGCCGTTCGAGGAGGACCGCTTCACGCGCGTGGTCGCCGCCGAGTTGCACAACCGACTTGGCCCCGGCACCGTGGTGGCACAGAGCGTCAACGGTCAGCCGGGTCTGTGGGTCGGCTTCGGCATCGAGAAGGACGCTTGGTGGCTACAGACCGAGCTCGGCCGTGTGCGGGCTCTGACCGGGCCCACCTGGTTCGTCTGGGTCGGTATCGCGCTGCTGGCGACGATCTTCGGCTCGGTGGCGATCGCGCGGCTGATCAACCAGCCGCTGCGCGAGCTGAGCTTCGCCGCCAGCCGCATCCGCGAAGGCGAGTTCGACTCGCGCCTCGACGAGAACACGATGACCAGCGAGATCCGCGAGGTCAACATGGGCTTCAACCGCATGGCGCGCGAGCTGGCCAAGGTCGAGGAGGACCGTGCGGTGATGCTGGCCGGCATCAGCCACGATCTGCGCACGCCGCTGGCACGCCTGCGGCTCGAGGCCGAGATGAGCGTGCACGACGACGAAGCCCAGCGCAACATGGCGCAGGACATCGACCAGCTCGACGCGATCATCGACAAGTTCATGGACTACGCGCGCCCGGGCGAGTCCAAGCTCAAGCCGGTGAACCTGGCGCAGGTGGTCGAACGCGAGATGCAGGGCTTCCGCGACCCGACCACGATCCGCATCCAGCATCGGGTGGCGATCGACGTCTCGGTGATGGCCGACGAGATCGAACTCGGCCGCGTGTTCTCCAACCTGTTCGAGAACGCGCGGCGCTATGGCCGCTCGATCGACACCGGCATCGCCGTCGTGCACGTAACCTATGCGCGCACCGGGCCGTGGGTGGTCGTCAGCGTGCGCGACCACGGCTCCGGCGTCGCGCCGGAGAAGCTGAATCAGCTGACCACGCCGTTCTTCCGCGGCGACGCCGCGCGCACCGCAGCCACTGGCGCCGGACTGGGGCTGGCCATCGTCGAGAAGGCGCTGGCGCGAATGGGTGGGGCGTTGGAGCTCGACAACGCCGCCGACGGCGGCCTGGTTGCGCACATCCGACTGAAGCGCGCGCCGTAGGGCGCAACCGATCAGCCCGCCGGCAGCTGCTGCAGAAGGCAGACCGCCCGCGCCTCGATCGCCCGCCCTTCGCCCACCGGGCCCATCTTCTCGGCCGTCTTGGCCTTGACGTTGACGCAAGGCAACGGCAACCCGAGCGCCTGCGCAATGCGCGAGCGCATCGCGTCGATATGAGGGCTCAGCTTCGGCGCCTGCGCGACGATCGTCGAATCCAAGTTGACGATGCGGTAGCCGGCGGCGCGCACGCGCTGCGCGGCCTCGGTCAGCAGCACCACCGAATCGGCGCCGCGGAAGGCCGCGTCGGTGTCGGGAAAGTGTCGGCCGATGTCGCCCAGAGCCGCCGCGCCGAGCAGAGCATCGGTAATCGCGTGCAGCAGCGCATCGCCGTCGGAGTGGGCCAGCAGACCGTGGCTGTGCGCAATCGTGACGCCGCCAAGCACGAGCGGCCGCCCGACGACCAGCGCGTGCACGTCCCAGCCCTCGCCGATGTGCAACGTCGGCGCGCCCGGGCCCCCGGCGGGCCGATCGCGGGTGGCCAGCAGCGCCTCGGCGCGCGCCAGGTCTTCGGGCCAGGTGACCTTGATGTTCGACGCATCGCCCATCACCAGCCGCGGCTGCATCCCGGCGGCCTCGATTGCACCGGCCTCGTCGGTCACCGCGTCGCCGGCTCGCGCCAGCGCGTCGCGCAGCAGGCCGATGCGGAACATCTGCGGCGTCTGCGCGGCCCACTTGTCGCGGCGATCCAGGGTTTCCGCCGCACGCCCGTCGCGCTCCTGCTTCAGCGTATCGGCCACCGGCAGCGCGAGAAGACCCCCGACGGGATCATCGAGACACGCATCGATCAGGCGGTCGATCGCAGCCGGCTGGATCAGCGCGCGCGCGGCATCGTGCACCAGCACCCAGTCGTCTTCGTCGGCGCCCAATTCGCGCAGCGCCAGCAACCCATTGGCCACCGTCTGCGCGCGCGTCACGCCACCGCGTCGTGCCAGCCAGTGGGTGGGGCCGACGAAGTCCGGCACTTCCTGCTCGAACCGATCGTCGTCGTCGGCCAGCACGACGAGCACACCGTGCAGCCGCGACACCTGTGCCAGAGCGCGCAGCGTGTGCGCCACCAACGCCAGGCCGGCCAACCGCGCATACTGCTTCGGCCCTGCAGTGCCGGCCCGCAGGCCCACGCCGGCGCACGGCACGATGGCGAACAGGCGCGGCGACGAGGACATGGTTGTCATCGCGGCGATTCTAGAATCGACCTCGAGCGATGCGCGGTGCCGGCTGCCCGGTGATCACCGGGAACGTCGCTCCCAAGCCGATCCATGCAACTGCCGCGCATCGCCCCCGGAAAACGCTTCGTTCTGCCGCTGCCGCCCGGCTCGTCGGATGCCCTGCTGCTGGCGCGCACCGCCGACGCCCGCAAGGCCGAGGGGTCCTTCACCGCCATCCTGACGGCCGACCCTGCCGATGCGCAGCGATTGGCCGAAGAACTGCCGTTCTTCTCCCCGGCGCTGCGGGTGGCGGTGTTTCCGGACTGGGAGACGCTGCCGTATGACACTTTCTCGCCGCACCAAGATCTGGTGTCCGAGCGCCTCGCCACGCTGTGGCGGCTGCTGCAGCGCGACCTCGACGTGGTGCTGTTGCCGGCCACCACGGCCCTCACCCGCCTGGCGCCCACGAGTTTTCTGGCGGCAACGACATTCAATTTCAAGCAGGGCACGCGCCTAGACGAGTCCGCGCTGAAGGCGCAACTCACCCTGGCCGGCTACAGCCACGTCAGTCAGGTGGTGTCGCCGGGCGAATACGCGGTGCGCGGCGGATTGATCGATCTGTTCCCGATGGGCTCGGCCGTGCCCTACCGCGTCGACCTGTTCGGCGACGAGGTCGATTCGATCCGCACCTTCGACCCCGACACGCAGCGCTCGCTCTACCCGGTGCCCGAGGTGCGGCTGCTGCCCGGCCGCGAGTTCCCGATGGACGAGGCCGCGCGCACGGCGTTCCGAGCGCGCTGGCGCGAGAAGCTCGAGGGCGACCCGACCAAGGTGCGGCTGTACAAGGACATCGGCGCGGGGCTCGCGACCGCGGGGATCGAGTACTACCTGCCGCTGTTCTTCGACCAGACGGCGACGCTGTTCGACTACCTCGGCGAAGGTGCGACGCTCGCCCTGCTTGAAGTCGAAGGTGTAGGCGGCGAGGAACGACGGCGGCGCGATG
>DATIFD010000181.1:0-5251 GCA_035455385.1 Burkholderiaceae bacterium | reverse complement strand
ATGGATCGTGACGCCTCGCACCACGCCCACCAGCACCGCTGCCAGCACGACGCCCCAGAAGCTGCCGAGTCCACCGATCACGACCACGACGAAGGCGATGGTCATGATCTCGGTGCCCATCGCCGGATGCACGATCGTGATCGGACCGAACAGCGCGCCGCCCAACGCCGCGGTGGCCACGCCGAGCATCACGATGGTCATCATGTACGGCGCGAGCCGGATGCCGAGCGCCGCCACCATGTCCGGGCGCTGCACGCCGGCACGCACGACGCGGCCGAACGAGGTCTTGTTCAGCAGCAGCCACAGCGCCGTCATCACCGCGAGCACCACGGCCAGCAGCAGCAGCCGGTAGCGCGAGAACAGGAACTCGCCCATCATCACGCTGCCCTTGAACTGCGGCGGCATCGTCGAGGGCAACGGCGCCGCGCCCCAGATCAACCGGATCAGCTGCTCGGCCACCATCGCGAGCCCAAACGTGACCAGCAGGCCCAGGATGGGGTCGGCGGTGTAGAAGCGCCGCAGGAGAAGGCGCTCGAAGGCGATGCCCAGCAGCGCGACCAGGATCGGCGAGAACACCACGCCGGCGCCGAAGCCGAGCCGGCTGCCGATGGTCAGCGACAGGTACGCGCCGATCGCGTAGAACGCGCCGTGCGCCAGGTTCACCACGCCGCCGACGCTGAAGATCAGCGACAGCCCGAGTGCCAGCAGCAGGTAGTAGCCCCCGAGCATCAAGCCGTTGACGACCTGCTCGAGCAGGAAGACGAATTGCATCGACTTGAGGCCGCCCCCGCCCGGCCCCGACTCACATCTTGCAGGCGCTCTCGGCTCTGGTGGGCGCCAACAGCTCGAGCGGCTGGTTCGGGGCCGGCACGGCGTCGCCGAACTTCAGGAAGTCCCACTTGTCCTTGGCCTGGCCCTTCGGCTTCACCGTGAAGGAGTACGCCTCCTGCATCATCTGGTGGTCCCAGCTGCGGAAGTAGCCCTTGCGCGCCTTCAGCAGGTCGAACTGCGCCTCGCTCTCGAAGTACGCGATCAGCTTGTCGGTGTCGGTGCCCTTGGTCTCGTTGATGGCCTGCTGCACCACCTTCATCGAGACGTACTCGATCCAGGCGTGGTTCTCCGGCACCTTGTTGTACTTCTTCATGAACGCGGCGACGAAGGCCTTGGACCCCGGCGTGTTGAGCTCGTGGTGCCACACGGTCGGCCAGATGCCGCCCAGGTTGCCCTCGCCCGCGGCCCAGGCGTCGGCAGTGTTGAGGTTGAAGCCCGCCACCGCGTACGGCAGCCCGAACTCGGCATATTGCTTGACGAAGTTCGTGACCTGGTTGCCGGCGAGGTTGGTGGCCACGAGGTCCGGCTTGGCCTGACGGATCTTCAGCAGGTAGGGACTGAAGTCGGTGACGTCGGTGGGCACCAGCTCGTCGCCGATCTGCTCGCCGCCGTTGGCGGCGAAGAACTTCTTGGCCGCCTTGGACAGGTCGTGGCCGAACAGATAGTCGGCGGTCAGGCTGTAGATGCGCTTGCCCTTGACCAGGCCGTCGCGCATCAGCGCCTGGCCGGCGGCGTTGACCATCACCGTCACCGGGATGTCGACGTGGAAGGTGTAGCGATTGCAGTCCTTGCCGCGCAGCGCGTCCGAACGCGCGCCGATGCTGATGAACAGCTTCTTGGCGCGCGCCGCCACCTGCGAGATCGTCAGTGCCGACGCGGAGTTGATCTCGCCCATCAGCAGCGCCACGTTGTCGCGCTCGAACATGCGCTGTGCCTTGCTCGCTGCGACCTGCGGATTGACCGAGTCCTCGGTCATCAGATCGATCTGACGGCCGAGCACGCCGCCGGCGGCGTTGATCTCCTCCACCGCCATCTTGATGCCCATCACCGCGTACTCGCCCAGCGCGCCGAGGAAACCGGTCATCGGCGTCAGGTGGCCGATGCGGATCGCGTCGCCCTGCGCGCGCAGCAGCGACGGCGCGCCGAGCGCGGTGACGCCGGCGATGGCGACCCCGGATTGCAGGACGCGTCGACGGTTGGGGCCCGATTCGGCATGCATGGTCTTGTCTCCTGTCGTCGGTCTTGAGAGGCGCGATCCATGCTACGGGCGACCCCCGCGCGCGAAAACTACCGAATTCCTTCAGCGGCTATAAGCGCGAACGATGGCCGGAAGCCGCGCCGGGCCCTGGCTATAAGCGGCAGCGATAGGCGCGTTCGGAATTCGGTAGTTCCGCCGCGGCGCTGCCGTTCATAGACTGCACGGGCCTTTCGGAGCCCGGAGCCCGCATGAACGCGACCGCCGCCAAGCCGTCCGCCGCACGGCCGCCCTTCGTCAGTCACATCGCCGAGATCGCCTGGCAGGAGTTTCCGGGGCACTTCGGCGGAGCACTGTCCAAGGCGCTGGTGCGGCCCGAGAACTGCGGCGCCCGGCGCGTGGACTACCGCATCTCCTGCTACCAGCCAATGGCCTACGTGCAGGAGCACGTGCACAGGGTGCAGGAGCAGATCTACCATGTGCTCGAGGGCGAGGGCCTGCTGACGCTCGACGACAAGCGCGTGCTGATGCGCCAGCACGACTACGTGTTCATCCCGCCGGGGGTTCGCCACAGCTTCACCAACAATGGGCTGGTGCCGCTGGTGTTCCTCGTGGTCACCACGCCGGTCGACGACGAGGAGACGCCGGTTTGAGCGCGCCGAGGGCCGAAGGTCCCGCCGAGGCTCGGACCGGCGCCGCGCCGCTGCAGCTGCCCGATGCGCGGCTGTTGATCGGCGGGCGCTGGGTCGACGGCGAGCGCCGCAAATCCGTGCTCGACAAGTATCGTCTGGTGCCCTGCACCGACCTGCACCTGCCTTCGCGCACCCAGGTGGCCGAAGCAGTGGCCGCGGCGCACGCCGCCTACCGCACGAGCCGGCTCACGCCGCACGAACGCGGCACGATCCTCGAACGCGCCGCTGCGCTGCTCGAGCAGCGCAGCGAGGAGTTGGTTCGCGCGATGCAGATCGAAGTCGGCTTTCCGGCCAGCGACGGTCTGGGTGAAGTGCGCCGATGCGTCACCACCTTCCGGCTCTCGGCCGAGGAAGCGCGCAACTTCTGCGGCGAGATGGTGCCGATCGAGGGCGCGCCGAGTCAGGCGGGGCGGATGGGCTTCACGCTGCGCGTGCCGCTCGGCGTGGTGTGCGCGATCACGCCGTTCAATGCGCCGCTGAACACCGTGGCGCACAAGGTCGCGCCGGCGCTGGCCGCCGGCAACGCGGTGGTGCTCAAGCCTTCGACGAACACGCCGACCACCGCCTGCATCATGGCCGAGGCGTTGCTCGCGGCCGGTCTGCCGCCCGGGTTGATGAGCGTGATCCACGGCGGCGCCGAGAGCGCGGGCTGGCTGCTCGACGAGCCGCTCGTGCGCTTCTACGCCTTCACCGGCAGCACCGAAGTCGGCGCGTCGATCCAGCAGCGCGCGGGTCTTCGCCGCACGCAGATGGAGCTCGGCAGTATCGCCTTCACGCTGCTGGCCGACGACGCGGACCTGAATCGGGCGCTGCCGAAGATCGTCAACGCGGCCTACCGCAAGGCCGGCCAGGTGTGCACCTCGATCCAGATCCTGCTGGTGCAACGCGGCGTGTTCGACGTGGCGCGGCAGCGGCTGGCGACCATGGTGCGCGCCCTGCCCTGCGGCGATCCGCTCGACCCCAAGACCGTCGTCGGCCCGGTGATCAGCGAGGCCGAGGCGCAGCGCATCTCGGCCTGGATCGACGACGCGATGGCGCGCGGCGCCGAGCGCCTGGCCGGCGGCCCGCGGGTCGGCGCGGTGGTGCCGCCGACGCTGCTGGCCAAGGTGGACGATTCGATGGCCGTCGGGTGCCAGGAGGTGTTCGGCCCGGTGATGGCGCTGCAGCCGTACGACACGCTCGACGAGGCGATCGCGCGCGTCAACGCCACCCCGTTCGGCCTGGCCACCGGCTTCTTCACCAACCGCATCGACGACGCGCTGCGCGCTGCGCGCGAGCTCGAGGTGGGTGGCGTGCACATCAACGAGACCTCGAGCTCGCGGGTCGACGTGATGCCGTATGGTGGCAGCAAGGCCAGCGGCTTCGGCCGCGAAGGGCCGCACCACGCCGTGCGGGAAATGAGCGAGGAGCGCATGGTGACGCTGTTGGCCTGATGATCACCCCCTTGCCCGACTGCCACGGAGGCCCGCCATGCCGATGATGAAAGGCGGCGAACTGATCGCCGAGACGCTGGTGCGCGAAGGCGTGCCCTACGTGTTCGGCATCTGCGGCCACGGCAACGTCGGCATCCTCGACGCGCTGTACCAGGTGCGCGACAAGGTGCGCCTCGTGTCGCCGCGGCACGAACAGTGCGCGGGCCACATGGCCGATGCGTACTTCCGCGTCAAGCACCGACCGGCGGTGACCCTCACCAGCACCGGCCCCGGTTCGGCCAACATCGTGATGTCGCTGGCCACGGCGTTGTCGGACAGCTCGGCGTTCATGGCCATCACGTCCAACGTGCCGACCAGCCAGCACAACCGCGCGCCGTTCCAGGAGCTGTACAAGCACAACCAGGCCGACTTCGCGCAGGTGCTCAGGCCGGTGGTCAAGCGCGCCTTCCAGCCCACCCGGGTGGACATGCTGCCGCTCGCGCTGCGCCAGGGCTTCGACACGATGGTCACCGGCCGCCCAGGTCCGGTGAACCTCGACATTCCGTACAACGTGTACCAGGAGGCAGCCGACGTCGAGCTGCCGGCGCGCTCGCACGTCGGACGCTGGCATCGACCGGGGGCCAGCGATGCCGACATCGCGGCCACGATCGACCTGCTCGCCGCGGCCCGCAAGCCGGTGCTCTTCATCGGACACGGCGTCACGCTGTCGGAGGCCGGCACCGAGATCACCGCGCTGGCCGAGACGTTGCAGATTCCGGTGATCACGTCGCCCAACGGCATGGGCTGCATCCGCGGCGACCATCCGCTGGCCCTCGGCTTCATCGGACGCAATGGCGCCTATCCGGCGAACCAGGCCGGCCGCCACGCCGACCTGGTGATCACGCTGGGCACGCGCTTCGACGACCGCAGCGCGTCGAGCTGGCAGCCGGGCTACTCGTGGAACTTCCCGAAGACCGAGCTGGTGCACGTCGACATCGACCCGCAGGAGCTCGGTCGCAACTACCCGCCGACGCTGGGCGTCATCGCCGACGTGCAGACCTTCGCGTCGCAGCTGCTCGCCGCGCTGAAGTCGCGTCAGGATGTCGTCCAGGTGCAGCGCT
>DATIFD010000180.1:0-5948 GCA_035455385.1 Burkholderiaceae bacterium | reverse complement strand
GCCCGAGTCGCCTTTCATCACCGAATCGAACGCCGCCTCGGCGCGGGCGTAGTCGCGCGTGGCGAACAGGATCTCGCCGCGCCGGAACTGCGCCTCGTCGAAGTACTGCATCTTCGGGTATTCGACCACCAGCCGGTCGAGCGTCTTGATCGCCGCTTCGAGCTCGCCGCCCTGCTCCTGGGCGCGCGCCATCTGGTACAGCACGCGATCGTTGCCAGGATCGTTCGGGTTCTCCTGCAGGAACTCCTGGTAGCGCGCAACGGCCTGGCGATAGTCGGGGGCGGCGGCCGTGCCGCTCAGCACGCGGTTGTCGGCGGCGTCCATTTCGAGGTCGCCGAGCCGGCGCATCGCCTCGGAGCGCTGGGGCGTCTTGGGCGCCGCCTCGAGGAACTTGCGGTACGCGGCGATCGCGTCGCCGACCTCGGCCTTGATGCCCTTGTCTTCCGGCACGTCGGCCTCGCGGCCCGACATCGTCTTCAGCGTCGGCGCCTTGTCTTCTTCCTGCGCGCGCTTGCTCGCGCAACCCGCCAGCGCGAGCGCGGCGGCCAGTGCCAGCAGGCGCAGCGCGCGTGGCGTGGAATCAGGGTTTGCCGGCATCGTCGGGGCTCCGCGCCAGCGCCGCGCGGTCGTACAACTGGGCCACGGCAAATCGCGCCTGCGTGGTGTAGGCGACCAGGCGCTCCTTCTGCTGGGTCAGCTCGGCCACCGCGAGCTCCTGCACCTGGCCCTGCTGCTCGAGCGTCAGTGCGGCGACGCGGGGAATCATGCCGCGCACCGCGGCCTCCAGATCGGCAATGCGCCTGGCGAACTGCTCCTGCCTGGCCGGCTCGTCGCGCTGCGCCTGGGCCAGTTCGGACTCGCGACGGCGCACCTCGGAAATCGCAGCGTCGGTGGCGGTGAGTGCCTTGCGCGCTTGCCAGAGGCGGTCTGGAAACTTCTGCGCAAGCTGCCAGGTCAGTGCACCAGAGGCCAATCGCAGCCTTTCGCGTATGGCTGCCGATTCGGGATCGGATCCCATCGTCTGCAGGCCGCGCCGAACGTCGGCGACTCGGGCCAGCAGGTCGCGCTCGGTGGCGTCCGCGAACGCGACGCCATCGGCGTCGTTCTCGGCGCTGGCCAACTCTGCGGCAAGCAAGGCACCCCTGACGGCCAGCTCGTCCAGATGGATGTTGCTGGCGCGTGCCCGCACACCCGGCAGCCGCTCGGCGTAGGCCTGCCGCCGGTTGGCGAGCATGTCCTTGTAGACCGCCAGCGCGTCGGCCCAGCCCTGCAGGTTCCTGCCCAGGAAGCGCAGGTCACGCCAGTTCTTGAACGCCTCCTGAAATTCGTGACGCGCGAGCACCTGCGTCAGGTGGCTCGCGTGCGGCAGGTCGGGCAGCTCGGCGATGTTCCAGAACCAGCCCATCTCCTCGCCCGGATTCTTCTCGAGCAGCCCCTCGAGCAGCTTGCCGGCACGGATGGCGGAGATCGATTCGTCGAGCGCAACGCTCTCGCGCTCGAACGCGCCGATCGCGTCCTGGTAACGCTCGAGCGACTGACCGTATGCGCCAAGCTCGGCGTATGCGTACGCCACCGCGATGCGCGCCTCGAGCACCGCGGCGTCGCCGGCATCGCGGCTGCCGGTGAGCTCGGTCCACGGCACCAGCGCCTGCTTGGGCTGCTTCAGTGCGGCCGATGCCCAGCCGAAGCCAAGGAGCGCCTTGTTGGCCAGCATGCTCGTCAGCCGCACGCGCTCGAGATAGGCGCGTGCGGCTTCCGGCCTGTCCTCTGTCAGCGCGGTGAAGCCGAGCGCGACGTTGGCCTTGTCGCGCAGCGCCTTGAGTTCTTCGCTTGGCGCGGGCGACTTGCCGACCTCGTCGAGCATCGCCATGCCGCGCTCGGCTTCGCCGGCGCGCACCAGTGCGACGCCAAGGTTGAAGCGGGCGTAGAGGCCCGCGCCGGCGGTCTTGCTCAGCGTCTCCAGCACGTTCGCGGCGGCGGCGTAGTCGCCGCGGGCCATCAGCAACTGCGCCTGCAGCAGAGCCCGCTCCTCCTGCATGTCGGGCGGCAGATGATCCTCGATGCGGTTCATCGCGTCGGCCGCCTGGTCGATGAAGCCGCGCTGGTAGCGGATCTTGGCCAGGTAGAACCAGGCGCGGTCGCGCACCGCTGGCGCCGCACCCTTGTCGATCAGCTGCGCGAAGATCTCGCCGGCTTCCTTGTGCATGCCGTACGACAGCAGCATGCCGCCGCGCAGCAGCTCGGCCTCGTCGGCGTGCTGCGGCACGCGGTTGAAGTGCTGCGACGTCATCAGCCCGGTGATCGCCGTGAAGTAGCGATCCTGGAAGAACTGGAACAGCGTGTCGCCGTAGTACGGGTCGACGATCGGCCGGGGCTTTGGCGCCGCGTCGGCCGCGTGCGCCGACGCGAGCGCGCAGCAAGCCAATGCGGCGCAAACGCGCCGCACCAGGGGTAGCACCTGCCGTGCGCGCATCGCCGTCACTGCCAGACCTTGACCTCGAACTCGGGCTGCAGCTTTCCGGTGGAGTCCTTGATGCGCAACTCGATGTACTTCGGATCGGTGCCCTTGTCGAACTTGACCGTGGTGCCGCGCTTGTAGTCGCGGTCGTGCGGGCCCTTGCCAGTGAAGAAGGCAACGATCTCGTGCGAGCCGGCCTTCAGGTTGCCGAGGTACGCGCGCTGCACGCCGCCGCGGTGCAGCGCCTGCACCTCCAGAGGCGTGTAGAGGTAGTTGGTGACCACCTTGTCGTCGAGCTTGATCTGCACCGAGTCGAGATCGAACAGCTTGCCGACATCCATCGACACGAACAGCGCCACCTGGGTGCTGGCCGGGAACAGCAACTCTTCCTCGAGCACCAGCAGGTCGCGGTTGAGGCGGATGACGTCGCCCTTGAGCTCCTGGATGCGGTCGTCGAGGCCGGCCGGCGGCGCCACGGCCGCGGTGGCCGAATCCTTGGCACCGAGCGGCGCGCCGGCGGCGGGGCCGGACGCCGCGGCGCCCAGCGTGGGCGCCACCGGCGAGGCCACGGCGGGCTGAGTCGATGCCGGCGTGGAGGGCGACGCGGGCTGGCTGTCGGCGCTCCACGCCGCGCCGTGCGCCAGCAGGGCAAACGCGGCCGAAGCGACCAGCGGGGCGATGCGTGCAAACATGATGCGCTCTCTGCGGTAAGGCGGTCGGGTCAGAAGGTGGCGGTCACCAGCAGCTGCAGCACGTGGGCGCCGTACGAGTACAGCTGGCCGGTGCGGATGTCGGTGAAGTCGCTGAACTTGTAGCGCTGGTATTCGTAGTTGAGGTGACCCTGGATCTCGTACTGGCCGGGCACCTGCTTGTACTGGTAGGTCACGCGCACGCCCGGCGCGATGTCGTCGAACGTGCTCAGCTGCCGGTTGCGCGAGACGTAGGTGGTCTCGGCCTGCGCGTTGTCGTAGTAGAAGAGCGCCTTGCTCTGCCTGTAGTAGCGCAGGTACCCGTCCAGCAGGAACGACTCGCCGACATGGCGGCTGCCGCCCACCTCGAAGGTGTGGGCCTTGATGTCCCAGTTGTCCCAGAAGTAGCGGTAGTCGGCATGCAGCGACGTGCGCGGCATGATCTCGCCGATGACGCCGAACTTGACCGCGCGGCTCGAGCGCGTGCGCGGGTTGCGCTCGGGCACCAGCGCGCCGAAGACCTGCGCTGCGCGGTACGGACTGCCCAGGTAGCCCTCGTCGGACACCGCTTCCAGGTTGAGCGACGCCAGCCAGGTCGGCGTCAGGATCTGCGTGGCCCCGAGCCGGTAGCGCCAATGCTTGGCATAGTCGAAGAAGCCCTCGCCTTTCTTGCCGACGTCGTCCTTGCCGCGCGTGAAGCCCAGCTTGATCGTCGTCATGCCGCCGAACACCTCTTGCGATGCATCGATGCTCAGGCCTTGCGCCTTGTAGTCGGGCTCGTTGCTGTCGGAGTAGCTGACCGACAGCAGCGAGTCGCGGTACGCGTAGTCGGCGCCCACGCCGTACTCGGTGCGCGTCTCCTTGAACGGGCTGGCAGTGGTGACGACGTCGATCGACGCGTTGCTGACCATGTCGACGTAGTAGGTGCCGCTCAGCGACACCTTGTCGGCGAGGCTCTTGCGCACCAGCAGTGCAGGGCCTTGTGCGGTGACGCCGCCGCCGTCGTACAGGTGATACAGCGCCTCGGCCGTGTCCTCGGGCAGCGTCACCGCGGTGGCCGGTGCCGACGGCAGCGCACCGCCCAGCAGCCCGGCCAACGGGGCGGCCCAACGCGTGCACCGCGACGAGCGTGCCGCGTACGCGGCCGCGCGGCCGACGCGTCGCAGCGCGGCCAGTGCGCGCTCAATTGCAGCCACAGCCGCCCCCTTGCACCCCATTGGCGCCGCGCGCGCCCTCGCGCACCTCGTGGATGTGCTCGCTGTTTTTGGCCGCCAGCGCCTGGCGCTGCAACTGCATGATCGGATCGGCCAGGCGCTCGCGCTCGTAGGGCTTGACCCACGGCTCGATCGGGCTGCAGCCGGCGAACGCGAGCGTACCGGCGCACAGCAGCCAAGCGGCCGCCGCGGATCCGGCTTTGCCGGGCCGCTGGCGGGCCTTGCAGGCCGCACCGGGGCCATTGCCCCGGCCCTTCGCGAGGCACGAGAGCTCCACCGGACCTCTTGTGTCCGGGCTCAGCCCCCTGGGGGGAGGCGCCGAAGGCGCTTCGGGGGGGATCAATTTCATTCCTTCAGCAACTCCCGGATCTGCCGGTCGTAGGTGTTCTCGAAGCCGTTCTGATAGCCGCGATGCAGATACCTCACGCGGCCGTCGCGGTCGATCAGCACCGTGGACGGCATCGCGCTCAGGTCGTACTGGCGGCTGACGCGCTTGTCGGCGTCGGGCAGCACCGGAAACGTGACGCCGAGTCGGGATGCGACACCGGCGGCCTGCCTCGTGTCGTCGTCGACGTTGACGCCCAACAGCACGAAGCCCGATGACCTGTACTTCTCGTACAGCTTGTTCAGGTGCGGCATCTCCTGGCGGCACGGGCCGCACCAGGTGGCCCAGAAGTTGACCATCACGACGCGACCGCGTTGCTCGCCCAGGCGCAGCTTCTGGCCGTCGAGCGTGCGCAGCGTGAAGTCCGGTGCCGGCGCGCTCGGGGCCAGCGGCGTGGCCGCGGCCGCCATGGCCATGCCGGCAAGCAGCGCCGCGGCCGCCGCCCGCCATGGGCGAAGTGAGACTGTCGAGGTGCGATGGATCATGGATTTGCCGTCAGCGCAGTCAGAAATAGAAGCTCACCCCGCCGGTCCATTCGAGGTTCTTGGTGCTCTGGTTCTGGCCGAGGATGTCGAGGTCGAAGATGTGCTGGCGCATGTCCATCTGCACCGAGAAGCGGTCGTGGAACAGCACGCGGATGCCGGCGCCGTAGTTGAAGGTCTGCCGGTTGCGGTGGTTGACCTTGTCGCTGGCGATGAAGTTGGTGTTGCCGATGCCGGCGATCACGTACAGCGCCGACGCGAACGCCGCGTTGCGGCCCCAGAACACCTCGCCGGGCAGGATGTTGTAGCCGGCCGAGAGGTTGTAGTAGGTCAGCGTCTCTTCCGGGTGCGCGAAGATGCCGCCGGGCAGGATCTGGCGGAAGTTCTCGTCGCTCACCTTCGTTTGTGCGTACACGGCCTGCACGAAGATGTCTTCGCTGATGTGGTATCCGAGCCGCACGCCGGCCACCAGGCTGGAGCCGAAGTTCTGCATCGCGAAGGTACCGAGGTAGGCGCCGATCTCGAAGTCCTTCGACGGGTACTTCGGCAGCTTGACCTCGCGCCGCTCGACCTGCGGCTGGATCACCTGCTCGTTGCCCGGCTGCTGCGGCGTCGTGGTCTGCGCAGCGCACAGTGCAGATGCGGTGGCGAGGGTGAAGGCGGCAACGAACGAGCGCATGGCGGGCCTCAGTAGCTCCAGAAGAAGAACGCCAGGCCCAG
>DATIFD010000179.1:0-7369 GCA_035455385.1 Burkholderiaceae bacterium | reverse complement strand
GCAGCTGGCCGGGTGCGGTGCCCTGCACGTGACGCAGCAGCTCGAAGGCCAGCAGCGGATCGCGCATCAGCGTGTCGTCGAGCCGGTCGGCGTTGCGGCCCTGATCGAGGTGCTCGATCAACTCGAGCACCACCTTCGCGTCGGGCCGCGCCAGCACGGGCGCCGCAGCCGGATCGTGCAACGGCCAGCCGATGACGGCCATCGCGCCGCGCGCGAAGCTCTGCTGCAGTTGCGCCATCGTCTGCACGCCGCTCTGGATGTGCGGGATGCTGCGCGCGGCGCCTGGCGGCGGCGCCGCGGGCGCGGTGAGGCGCCGGTCGTCGGCGAAGTCGATGATCGACCACTTGAAGGCCTGCAGCAGCTCGCGCGGCAGCTGGCGAATCGGCCGGCCTTTGAGCAGCAGCGTGTTGCCGCGTGCGGCCAGCTCCTGCAGCACCGCGGTGTTGGCCGGCTCCACCGCCACGAACCACGGGATCTCGACCATCACGTTGCGGTGCGGTCGGGCGCGCAGCAACTCGGCCAGCAGCAGCTCCGACGACACGTTGAGCACCACCGGGCCGCCTTCGGCGGGCCAGACGTCGCCGATGGCCTGCAACAGCGCATCGGCGTCGGGCGTCACGCCCATGCGCAGCGGTACCACGGTGAGCCGCGTCGCGATCACGCCCTGGTAGCGGTCGATCACCGGCGCATAGCCCAGCACCACCTTGCCGAGCACGCGACTCGCTGGCTCGCTGATCGCCAGCACGGTGGTCGGCGCGAACGAGGTCTCGAGCTGGGTGGGCAGATGGTGGCGCGCCGCCAGCAGGTCGCTGCGCGCGGCGGCTTCCTCGATGCGGCTGTCGAGCCAGTCGAACGTGGTGAGCGTCTGGCCGGTGAGCGTGGTCGCTCCGGGGTCGGATGCGGCAACGCGGAAAGGCGGCGGGTTCGCGGTCATGGGCAGCGGCGCTCGGCAGGGGTGAAACCCTGCATCGAGTTTCGTCGAAGGTCGGTCGAAGCTGTAGCCCGCCGCGCGCGAAGTGCCAAATCCGACGCACTTGTGGGCATCGTGGCGAGCACCGAGCCCGGTTGCGGCGCGGGCGCATGCCGCCCGGGCGCGCGACGCGTCAGCGCGCCGGCCGCACGAAAGCCTGGCGCGCGCGCTCGACGTGCGCGTGGATCACGCAACCCGGCGCGTGGTCGTTGACGAGTCCCATCGCCTGCATGAAGGCGTAGACCGTCGTCGGTCCGACGAAGCGCCAGCCTTGCTTCTTGAGGTCTTTCGACAGCGCCACCGACGTCGGCGAGGTCGACGCATCGCGCTGCGCCGCGCGCTCTTGGGCGCCGGGCTCGTGGCGCCACACGTAGGCGGCGAGCGACCCCTCGCGTTGCAGCAGCTCGCGCATCCGCTTGGCGTTGTGGATCGCCGCCTCGATCTTGCCGCGGTGGCGCACGATCCCCTCGTCCTTCAGCAGCCGGGCGACGTCGCGCACGCCGAAGCGCGCCACCCGCTCGTGGTCGAAGTCGTGGAACGCCTTGCGGAAGTTCTCGCGCTTGGCCAGGATCGTGCGCCAGCTCAGGCCCGACTGGAATCCTTCGAGGCACAGCTTCTCGAACAGGCGCCGGTCGTCGGCCACCGGGAAGCCCCACTCGTGATCGTGGTAGGGCAGAAACTCCGGTGCCGCCGCGCACCAGCGGCAGCGCGGCTGGCCATCGGGGCAGTCGACGGTGGCACTCATCGCCGCCACTGCATCACGCCGCCGGCGAGGCACGCGCCACGCGCATCACGCTAGCGCGCGCCGGCATCCAGCGCGTCGAAGTCGACGAACACCTCGCGGTGCGGCATCTGCGCCAGCTCGTTGCAGCGGCACGCGACGCCGCCGCCATCGCAGTATTCGTCGTGGCTCCACGGCAGCTCGGGGTGCTCGTCGCACAGCCAGCCTGAGCCTGCACACCGCGAACAAATCAACCTCAGCTGCCTGCGCGGCTTCATCGCACCCCCTCGTGCCGTTCGTGCCCATGCTATCGGGCCCGGTGGTGCGCGGCCAGTGGACAGCCGGTGGAATGCCTGTGGAAATCGCTGAACAACTCGATTCCGGCGCGGCCGCCGCGGATTTAGCGACCGTCGGGCGTCGTTGGTTGCTCGCGCGGGCGAGGTGCGTTGGCGGCTGCATGCCGCGCGGTGGCGTCGCGGCCGATGGCCAGCGCACCCATCACGGTGCCGTCGCCGTGGCGCACGAGGCCGAAACTGAACTCGACGTACAGCCTGCGCCCGTCCTTGTGCTGGGCACGGGTGAGCCGCGCGTCGGGCGTGCCGTGCAGGCGGCCGGCTTCGACGGCGCGCCGAAAGCCCGCCCAATGCGCGCTGCGCAAGCGCTCGGGGACGATCAGGTCGAGGCTGGTGCCCAGGGCTTCGGCCGCGCTGAAGCCGAACAAGCGCTGGGCGGCGTGGTTCCAGAGGCGAATCGTGCCGTCGCGGTCGGCCACGACCACCGCGTCGGGACTCTGCTCGACGATCGCGCGATGCAGCTCGAACGGCCCGGCTCGAGCCACCTCGAGCGCCTCGAATTCGTGCGCGTAGCACACCGGCGACGCGTAGGCCCGCCGCTCGTCGTCGGCGCCTTCGCTCTCGGGCGGCGGGCCGGCGGCGGGGTCGCTCACGGCGCGAGCGCGCGCTCGAGGTTGCGGCTCGCGAACTCCCAGTCGAGCAGTTGATCGACCACGCCACCGACGTACGCGGCGCGCCGCTCCTGATGATCCAGGTAGTAGGCGTGCTCCCACACGTCGACCACCAGCAGCGGCACCTGGGCGCCGGCGAGCGGCGTGTCGGCGTTGGCGGTCGTCACCACCTTCAGCACGCCGGCGTCGAGCACCAGCCAGGCCCAGCCGCTGCCGAAGTGGCCGGTGGCTGCCGCCTTCAGCGCCTCGCGCAACGCCGGCAGCCCGCCGAAGTCGGACTCCACGCGCGCGGCCAGCGCGCCGCGCGGACCGGGCGAGCCTGGCGGGCGCATCGACAGCCAGTAGAACGCGTGGTTCCACGCCTGCGCGGCGTTGTTGAACAGCGCCGGCTCGGCGGCCCTGCGCTGCGCGGCCTGCTTGACGATGGTGTCGAGGGTTGCGCTGGCCAGCGCAGTGCCCGCGGTCAGCGCGTTGGTCTTGTCGACGTAGGCGCGGTGGTGCTTGCCGTGATGCACCTTCAGCGTGGCGCTGGAGATGAACGGTTCGAGCGCATCGGATGCATAGGGAAGCGATGGCAGTTCGATCGGCATCTGAACCTCCTGCAGATCTATCGTGTTGCGATATATTTGCATGCTAGCACGACATACACGGCGCGGCTGGCGCCATGGGGAGCGAGGGCATGCCCGTCAACGTCGAGTCGGCCTCAGCGCACGCGCATCGCCGGCGCACCGGCGCGCCGCTCGACGACGCCGACTACGCCGCGCTGGCGTCGTTTCGCCATGCGCTGCGCAAGTTCCTCGGCTTCAGCGAGGCGGCCGCCGCCGAGGTGGGGCTGACCGGCCAGCACTACCAGGCGATGCTGGTCGTGCGTGCCAACCCGGCGTCGCGCCAGATGACGATCAACGAACTGGCGCGACAGCTGCTGATCAAGCACAACAGCGCGGTCGGCCTGGTCGACCGCCTTGCGGACCAGGGCTTGCTGGCGCGCAAGGCGTCGAGCGACGACCGCCGCAAGGTCGAGCTGCGGCTCACCGCGAAGGGCCTGCGCGTGCTCGATCGCCTGGCCGACCGCCACCGCGCCGAGCTGGCGCATTGGGGTCCCGAGCTGCGGGCGTCGCTGCAGCAGCTGGCGCAGGCGATGGATCAGGCGTAGCGGCGGGTTTGCGGCCTGCGCCCGCCACCGCGTCGCTCAGATCGGCAGCAGCTCGCCGTTGACGATCCACGGCGTGCCGAAGCGATCGACCAGCATGCCCCAGGCCTTGGCCCAGAACGCCGGCTGCATCGCCATCGTCACGGTGCCGCCGGCGGCCAGCGCGTCGAACACCTTGCCCGCCTGCGCCGCGGTGTCGTAGTTCAGCGTGATCGAGACGCCCTTGATACCCTCGTACGGCATGTTGGCCGGCGCATCGCCCGCGTAGAGCACGCCGCCGCCGGGCAGCACAAGGCGCGCATGCATGATGCGATCGGCAAACTCCTTGGGCATCTGTGCGGCCATCGGCGAGTCGGCGCCGCTCATCAGCACCTCGAGCTTGCCGCCGAGCGCGCGCTCGTAGAAGCGCACGGCTTCGGCGCAGTTGCCGTTGAAGGCGAGGTAGGGAATCGGTTGAGGCATGGGGTTCCTTTCGGTCGAGCCGGGTCGGCACCCTGCACGACGAACCAAACGCCGCGATTTCGACAAACACATGCGGCTGCGCGCGCCGACGGCACTGACAGCCGAACCGCGGTCGCCGGCTACGGCGTCAGCACCAGCAGCCAGTTGACCAGGGCCCGGGCCTCTCGCTCAGTGACCACGCCGGCGTTGGGCGGCATGTTGGCCTGGCTGACCTTGCCCACCCAGTGCCTGGCCTTCGGGTTTGACCCCGTCATCACCACCCGCACCAGACGCTCCGACGCGCCCGGGTCGTCGCGGTACTTCAGCGCGATGTCGCGCCAGGCCGGCGCGATCGGTGGCAGCCCATCGGCCCGCTTGGCCGCGGGCAGGATCGTGTGGCACGCCATGCAGCCTTTCTCGGTGGCAAGGCGCTCCATCTGCTGGGCGTACTCGGCCGGTGTGGCGCTCGCGCGCGCGGCCGCCAGGCCCAGCACGGCGGCCACGCACCACCACACCCTGGCACGCCGCAGCGGCATCGTCGTCACTTGACCAGCGTGACCGGCATCGTCGCCAGGTGCACGACCTTGTGCGCCACCGAGCCGAGCACGAGGTCGGCCAGCGGGCGCATGCCGCGCGTGCCCATCACGATGACATCGCAACCGTGCTCGCGCGCATACGCGGCGATCTCGTCGGCCGTCGCCGCCCCGATGCTGACGTGCGACACGCAGCGGACGCCGGCGGCCTGCGCGGCAGCCTCGGCCGGCGCCAGCAGCTTCTGCCCTTCGGCCCGCAGCTCGGCGTTGATCATGTCCGGTGAAACCAGCTTGCCGGGCCACGGCTGAACCAGTGGCGGGTGCACGTTGAGCACGTGCACCTGGCCGTCGCTGCGATCGCGCAGCACTTCGAGCGCATACGTCAGCGCGCGCATGGCGGCCGCCGAGCCGTCGATCGGTACCAGGGCGTTCTTCATGGTGGGTTGGCGCAGTGTGGGCCAATTGTCATGTCGGCGTGAGCGAACGGTACCCTTCGAGCCGGATCACGCATTGACGAAGCTCAACGCGCCCACGCGCGGCCTTGGCGGCGCAGCCGCTCTCACACGACGCCGGCGTCGCGCAACCGTGCCACGTGCTCGGGCGGGTAGCCGATCTCTGCCAGGATCGCCTCGGTGTGCTCGCCGAGCAGCGGCGCGCGGCCGCGGATTGCCCCCGGCGTGGCCGACAGGCGCACCGGCGTTTCGGCCACCGGCGCCGGCCGCGGCGCGCCCGGGAACGCGATCTCGCGCAGCATGCCGCTGGCGCGCACGTGCGCGTCGTCGAGCGCCTGCTGCGGACTGTGCACCGGGCCGGCGGGAATGCGCGCGGCCTCGAACGCGCGGATCGCCTCGTCGCGCGAACGTGCGGCACACCACGCGCCAAGCCGCTCGCTCACCACGTGCGCATGACGGCCGCGCCCGCTGTCGTCGGCGAAGCGCGGATCGGCGAGCCAGTCGGTCGCGCCCAGCACCGCGCAGAAGCGCTCCCACAGCGGCTGGCCCACCGCCTGCACGATCAGCCACTGACCGTCGCCGCACTCGAACAGATCGGCCGGCGCCGAGCCGTAACCCAGGTTGCCTTGCGGCCGGCGGTCGGGCTTGTTGATCGCCTGCTCGATCAACACCGAGTTGGCGAAGGTGAGCGCGGTGGCCATCAGGGAGCCGCTGACCTCCTGGCCGCGGCCGCTGCGCTCGCGCGCCATCAGCGCCAGCAGCGTGCCGAAGGCCGCCGAGATCGCGGTGCCGAAGTCCACCCAGTTCACCGCCGCGCGACGAGGCGCGCCGGGGTCGCCGGTCATGTAGGCGGTGCCCGACAGCGCCTGACCGAGGCCGTCGAAGCCGAGCCGGTGCGCATACGGCCCGCTGTGGCCGAACGCGTTGGTGGCCACCAGGATCGCGCGCGGATTGATCGCCGACACGCGGGCGTAGTCGAGCTCCATCGACTGCAGCGTGGCGGCTGGCATGTTGGCGATCACGACGTCGCTGCGGGCGATCAGCCGGCGGACGATCTCGCGGCCTTCGGCGGCGGTGGGGTCGAGCGACAGCGACCGCTTGCCGCGATTCACCTGCATGTACAGGCCACCCTCGCCACTGGCGGCCAGCGGCAGGATGCAACGGTCTTCGCTGCCACCGACCTTGTCGACGCGGATCACGTCGGCACCGTGGTCGGCCAGCAGCGCACCGCAGAATGGCCCGGCGATGAAGCGGCCGAAGTCGAGCACCCGGATGCCCGACAGAACGCCTTCGTGGGTGGCTGCTCCGTCCATGCGGGCGCGAGCTTAGCTCGGCGCGCGGGGCGACGCCGTCGTCGACACCTTCGCTGCGGCCGCGCCGGCACGCAAGGCAGCGCGGCGTGCACGCCGACACACCCGAGCGAGACCGCGTCGCTGCGGCGAAGCGCCCGCTCAATCGTCCCAGCGTTTGCCGCCGCGGTACGCGGCCTCCACCGCCTTGGCCAACAGGCGCTGACCCGACAGGCTTGGGTGGACATCGCACGCCGGGACCTGCTGGTTCTGCGGGTCGCCGTTGAGCAGGCCCGTCAGGCACGTCTTGCCGCCTGCGGCCGCCGCCACCTTCTGGAACGCGCCGAACGCGTCGGCCACCACGGCGCCGTTGGCGGCTGCGGCGTTGGCGAGCACCTGGTTCAACGCCAGCGAGAAGCCGGTCTGCACCGGGTCGGAATAGTCGAGCGAGTAGTAGTTGACGACCATCAGCACGCCCTTGAAGCCGGTGGCCTTCAGGTTGCTCAGGATCGTGTTCACGTTCGCGTACAGCTGCGCCAGCGTCGCCGGCAGATTCGCCTGGATGCAGTTGACGTCGCCGCCGCACGCGGCCTGCAGCAGGAAGCCGTCGTTGGCGCCGATGCTCAGCGTGACCAGGCGCGTCTTGCGCTTGTTCGCGCCGAGGTAGGCGAGCGCGTAGTCCAACTGCGTGGTGCCGTAGCTCTCGTGCAGCGGAAAGTGCGTGCGGAATGGCCGGCAGCCGTTGTCCGGTGCCGTCAGCGACAGGAAGCCGGCGGCCGTCTCGCCCGGGCACGACGCGTTCACCGAATCCAGCCGCAGCGAATCGCCGACGATCTCGGGGTAGCCGAG
>DATIFD010000178.1:0-2078 GCA_035455385.1 Burkholderiaceae bacterium | reverse complement strand
CGCCTTGCGCGAGCTCAGGTGCAGCAGGTTGATGTTGGGCAGCGCCGCCTCGTTGGCCAGGTAGGCCGCGGTGAACACCGCCAGGCCCTCGCTGTGCGGCGGGCGCGACGCACTGTAGGCGGCCAGGCCCTCCAGCCGACCCTTCGATTTGTCCTTCTCGATGATCTTGGTGTAGGCGGTCATGATCTCCGCCGTCTCGCAGTGCAACGACAGCGAGATTTGGCGTGCGCGATCGGCGAACCTGTCGCGCGCCGCCTGCAGGCCGCGCATGATGAACTCGAAGTGCGCGACGTCGTAGCGCTCGTCCTCGCCGATCATCAGGAACTGGCGCTGCGAGTCGCTGGCGCCGTGCAGGCCGTGCGAGCCGTAGAACATGAAGATCTTGAAGCTCGCGACGCCATGCTTGTCGATCAGCATCGGCAACTCGTCGATGTGCTGGCGCTCCATCGGCGCGAGGTGGAAGCCGTAGTCGACGTGGAAGCGGTCCTTCGCGAGCTTGAGCACCTCGGGGAAGAACCTGGCGTACGGCCCGCCCTTGTTGAGGTAGTACTGGCCGGTGCGGAAGTAGTTCAGGCTCGACGTCACGCCGCCCATCGCCGCGGCCTTGCTCTCGCTGACCGCGTCTTCCTCCAACGGCGAATAGATGCCGCAATGCATGTGCGCATCGACCACGCCGGGGAACGCGAGGCGGCCGCGCCCGTCGTACACCGCCATCGCGCTCTTGGCATCCTGGCCGGGTGCCACCTTGGCGATGCGGCCGTCCTTGACCGCGATGTCGGCCTCGTGCACCACGTTGCCGTGCGGTCGCACGACGCGCACGTGGCGGATCAGCAGGTCGTGTTGCGGTGCCTTGCTCATAGGACCTCCTTGGCGCTGCGCGCCGTCCCCCCAAGGGGGAATTCGCCCTTCGGGCGGCCGTTCGGGCTCATGTCGGAACGTTCCTCTGTCGTTTGAGTTGGTTCAAAAGGCCGCCGGCCTCGACGAGATCGAGCAGCAGCGTGGAGATCGGCTTGCAGGCGAGCACCTCGCCGCCGGCGCGCCGCACGCGGCCGGCGCGCGCGTCGAACGTGACGGCCTCGCCCTCTGCGATGCGCTCGGCCTCGGGACAGGTCAGCAGCAGCAGGCCGACGTTGAACGCATTGCGGTGATACAGCCCGGAGTAGCTCGGCGCGATGACGGCAGCCACGCCGAGCTCCACCAGCACGCTCGCGGCCTGCTCGCGCGACGAACCGATGCCGAAGTTCGGGCCGGCGACGATGACGTCGCCGCGTTTCACTTGCGATGCGAACTCGGGCCGCACGCGCTCCAGGCAGTGACGCGCGATCACGTCGAGGCCGTGCTTCATCGCATGGCCCGGCGCCAGCTGGTCGGTGTCGACGTCGGCGGGCAGCTTCCAGACCCTCATCGATGCACCCTTGGCGCTGCGCGCCTTCCCGCCGAGCGGGAGTTCGCCCCTTCGGGCGGCCGGGCGGGTCTCACGCCAGCATCTCCCGCGCATCGCTGATGCGCCCGCGCAGCGCGGACGCGGCCACCGTGTAGGGCGATCCGAGAAAGACGCGCGCCGTCGCCGAGCCCATGCGGCCCTGGAAGTTGCGCGCGGTCGACGAGATCACGGTGCTGCCGTCGGGAATCGCGCCACCATAACCGGCGCACGCGCCACACGCGCTCGGCAGCACCGTGGCGCCGGCATCGATCAACGCGGCCATCGTGCCGTCTTGCTCCGCGATGCCGCGTTCGGCGACGCTCGCGGGAGCGACCAGAAGCTGGACCCCGCTGGCGATCTTGCGACCCTTCAGCACGCGCGCAGCGGCACGCAGGTCATCGAGCTTGGCGCCGGTGCAGGCGCCGATGTACGCCACGTCGACCGGCGTCGTGTCGAGCCCGCTCGCTGCCTGCACGTTGGCCGGGCTGTGCGGCAGCGCGACCTGTGGAGCCAGTGTCGAGGCATCGAACGCGTGGGTCTCGTCTGCGCTGCCGGGGTCGCCGTGCCAGTGCGCGATGTCGATCGCGGCGGCGTCGACGCCGCGCGCGACCAGCCAGTCGCGCGTAACCGCATCCGGGGCGATCAGGCCCACCTG
>DATIFD010000177.1:0-14701 GCA_035455385.1 Burkholderiaceae bacterium | reverse complement strand
GGCGAGCATCGCAGCAGCGCGCTCGGCACGCGCGCAGCGCGTGCTTCCACTTCTGACTCGCGGCGACTGTTTGACCGCAGCGAACGCAGTGAGCGAAGGGAGTTTCGCCGCGCGAGCGCGCTGCGAGAAGCACAGCGGAGTCGGCCCAACGGGCCGACCGCGACAGTAGGAGCCACCAGCGGGCACTGCCCGCCGCGCCGCGCAACACCGAGCAAGCCGGACCACGCCACACACACGTACGCAGCAACACCGCTCATCACATCACCTTCCTCGGATCGAGCGCGTCGCGCAGACCGTCGCCGATGAAGTTGATCGCCAGCACGGTCAGAAAGATCGCCGCGCCGGGAAACAGCGCCCAGTGCGCGGCGATGTCCATGTGGTCCTTGGCGTCGAACAGCAGGCGGCCCCAGGTCGGAATGTCGGGCGGGAAGCCGAGGCCGAGGAACGACAGCGTCGACTCGGCGATGATCGCCGCCGCGACGTCGATCGTGCCGGCCACGATCACGGGCCCGAGCGCGTTGGGCAGGATGTGCCGCACCACCTGGCGCGAGGTCGACGCGCCGAGCGCGCGCGCGGCCTCGACGAACTCCTTCTCGCGCAGCGAGAAGAACTGCGCCCGTACCAGGCGGGCCACCGGCATCCAGCGGAACATGCCGATCACCGCGACGATCAGGATGAACACGCCGACCTCGGGCCCGAACACGTTCTTCAGCGTCTCCCGGAACAGGTAGATCACCAGCAGCAGCAGCGGCAGCTGCGGCAGCGACAGGAACAGATCGGTCAGCCACATCAGCGCCGCGTCGATGCTGCCGCGCGAGATGCCCGCGATCGCGCCGATCACCACGCCCACCAGGATCGACATCATCATCGCCGCGATGCCCACCGCGATCGAAATGCGGCCGCCGTAGAGCATGCGGGCGAAGAGATCCTGGCCGAGGTCGTCGGTGCCGAACGGATGCGCCATCGACGGGTTCTGCAGCCGGGCGCTGAAGTCGATGTCGTTGATCGCCACCTTCCACAGCGACGGGCCGAGGATCACCAGCAGCATCATCGCGGCCAACACGAACAGGCTGACCACGGCCAGCTTGTGGCGCCTGAAGCGCCGCCAGGCCTCGGCCCACGGCGAGATGCCGCGCCCGCGTCGCGCAGCGTCAGCGGTAGCTGATGCGAGGGTCGAGCCAGCCATACAGCAGGTCTGCGATCAGGTTGAACACGATGACGAGGCACGCGAACACGAAGGTCACCGCCATGATCACCGGGGTGTCGTTGCGCAGGATGGCATCGATCAGCAGCGACCCGATGCCCGGGATGCGAAAGATCTGCTCGGTCACGATCGCGCCGCCGAACACGGCCGGCATCTGCAGCGCCACCAGCGTCACCACCGGAATCAGCGCGTTGCGCACCACGTGCTTGAGGATCACCACCCGCTCGGCCAGGCCCTTGGCGCGGGCGGTGTTGACATAGTCGAGACGCACCACGTCGAGCACCGCCGAGCGCACGTAACGCGTCCAGCTCGCGCCCTGGAACAGCCCGAGCACTGCGATCGGCATGATCGACTGCTTGATCATCTCCCACAGCCAGGGCCAGCCGCTGCGGGCGAGATCGGCGCGAAACACAAACGGCAGCCAATCGAGCTTGATCGAGAACAGCAGGATCAGCAGGATGCCGGTGAAGAACGTCGGCAGCGAGAAGCCGATGAACGCGAGCGTGCTGGCGATGCGGTCGAACCATGAATACGGCCTCACCGCCGACAGGATGCCCACCGGCAGCGCGACCGCCAGCGCCAGGATCTGCGAGGCGCCGATCACCGCCAGCGTGACCGTGACGCGCTGCCCGATCAGCTGGTCGACGTCGACCCGGCTGATGAACGAGAAGCCCCAGTCGCCGTGCAGCATCGCGGTGAGCCAGTGCCAGTAGCGCTGCCACACCGGGTCGTCGAGGCCGAACTTCGCGCGCAGCGCAAGCTTCACCTCCGCCGGCACGTTGGGGTTGGTGGCCAGCTCCTCGAACGGGTCGCCAGGCGCCAGCGCCAGTACGGTGAACAGCACCACGCTGATGCCCAGCAGGCTGGGCACCGCGAACAGCAGACGCCGCAGAATGTAAGAGCCCACGGGCGAGGCCAGACAGGAGCCGGCGCCTACGCGCCGGCCTTCGCCTGCCGAGCCGGGCGGGCCTGCGGGCCCGCCCGTGCCACGGCGGCCGCGGGACCCCGACCGTTGTCGGTCACGCCTCGCGGTACCAGTTGTACAACCCGGACAGGTCGAGGTCCCATCCGGTCAGCTGCGGCACCAGCTTCGTGCCCGCCGCGCGCACGCGCGGCCGGCTGATCAGCGGCACCACGATGTGCGCCTGCACCGGCAGATCGTTCATCTTGATGAACAGCGCAGCGCGCTTGGCAGGGTCGAGCTCGGCCTCGGCGGCGCGGAAGGTCTTGTCGTACTCCTCGTTGACCCAGCGTGTGATGTTCCGACCCTGCCATTTGTTGGCCTTGGATGTGACCTCCCACGAGGTGTACTGATCCATGAAGCGCTCCGGGTCGGGCTGCGTCATCGTCGTCGTGTACATCTGGATGTCGCACCAGAACTTGCCGTAGGTGTCGGGGTTGGCGACATCGGACGAGAAGAACACGCTGGCCGTCACCGATTTCAGCTCGAGGTCGATGCCGGCCTTCTGCGCGCCCTGCTTGACGACGGCCTGCTCCTTCTGCCGCAGCGAGTTGACGCTGGTCTGGTAGACCAGGTGCAGCTTCTTGCCACCCTTCTCGCGAATGCCGTCGGAACCCTTCTTCCAGCCGGCGCCCTCGAGCAACTGGGCGGCCTTCTCGACGTTGAACTCGAGCTTGTTGTTCGGTGAGCGGAACTTCGCCGGGTTGTTCAGGAAGTTGGCCGTCGCGATGCCGGTGCGGCCGTATATGAAATCCTGGATGCTCTTGCGATCGGTCACCAGCGACATCGCCTCGCGCACCGCCGGGTCGCTGAATGCGAAGTGCTTGCTCTTGACGCTGGCGCGCTCGCCGTCGACCTCGTTCCACGGATCGGTGATGTTGAGCTGCAGGAACTCGATGTCGCCGCCTTCGACGATGAAGATGCGGCCCTTGCCGCTGTCTTCCATCCGCTTGAGCACTTCGTCCTCGACCTGCAGGTTCCAGGCGTAGTCGTACTCGCCGGTCTGCAGCACCGCGCGCGCCGCCGAGGTGGCATCGCCGCCGCCTTTCATCTCGATGGTGTCGAAGTACGGGCGATTGGGCATGTGGTAGCTCGGGTTCAGCTCGCCGCGCACCATGTCGCCGGGCTTGAAGTCGACGAACTTGTACGGCCCGGTGCCCACCGGCTTCAGGTTGTTCGGCGCGTCGCGCGACTTGGCGCCGGCATACGGCCCGAACAGATGCTTCGGGATGATCATGCCCTCGGCCGCGACGAACGCGGTGGCCCAGAACGGCGTGGGCTTGCTGAAGACCACCCGGATCGTGTGCGAGTCGATCTTCTCGACCTTGACGTCCTTGTAGACGCCGCTGGTCACCGCCGCGGTGGCCGGATCCTTCGCGTACTCCCAGGTGAAGATGCAGTCGTCGGCGGTGAAGGGCTGTCCGTCGTGCCAAGTGACGCCCTTCTTCAGCTTCCAGGTGACCGAGCGGCCGTCGGCCGACAGGCCGCCGTTGGCGCGCGTGGGCACCTCGGCGGCAAGGATGGGCAGCAGGTTGCCGTCGGCATCCCAGCTGCCGAGCGGCTCGTAGAAGATGCGCGAGCCTTCCTGGTCCTTGGTGCCGTTGGCGAAGTGCGGCTGTAGCAGCGTGGCCCCCTGCCACCACAGCACCCTCAGCGCGCCGCCGCCGCCGCGCTTGGTGGGTTTGTAGTTGACGACCCCGCCCTGCGCCTGTGCGACGCCGTAGTGCATCAGCATCATCGACGCCATCGGCGCGGTAAGGCCGACCCCCACCATGCGCTCGATGAACGCACGCCGGGGCAACTTGCCGTCGCGCACTTCTTCAACCAACGCGCGGATCTCGCGTGCCTTCATGGTGAGCCTCCAGGATTCAATGATCCAAACCGGTGCCTGGCATGCTAGCCGCCGGGCGCCGATGCCCGCATTCGGGTCCACCCGAGCATCGGGGTGACCGATACTTCGAACGTATGCAAGAGTCGGACCCCTCGCCGCGCTCGGAAGCCTTCGTGCTGCACGGCCCGAGCGACAGCGCGCACCCGCTGGTGCTGGACTCGCCCCACTCGGGCCGGGCGCTGCCGGGTGACTTCGGCTCCGCACTGGACGAGCGGTCGCTGCGCACCGGCGAGGATTGCGACGTCGATCGGCTGTACCTGCCGGCGGTCGACAGGGGCGTCCCGTTGCTGGCGGCACGGGTGTCGCGCCTCTATCTGGACGTCAACCGGGAGGCCTCCGACGTCGATCCCGAGCTGCTCGATGCGCCTTGGCCGGGCCTGGCCGAACCCAGCCGCAAGGCGCGACTGGGCAAGGCGCTGGTCTGGCGCACGCTCGACGACGGCCGGCCGATCTACGAACGCAGGCTGACCACCCACGAGCTGCGCCAACGCATCGAGCGCTTCCACGCGCCGTACCACGGCGCGTTGTGCCGGCTGCTCGACGCCGCGCACGCGCGCTTCGGACAGGTCGTGCACCTCAACTGCCACTCGATGAACGCGGTGTCCGGCGTCAATGGCGAGGGTGGCGCCGGCAAGGCGCGGGCCGACTTCGTGCTCGGCGATCGCGACGGCAGCACCTGCGACCCTGGGCTGACGGCATTCGTCCACGACACGCTGGCTGGCATGGGCTACGACGTCAAGGTCAACGACCCGTTCAAGGGCGTCGCGCTGGTGCAGCTGTATTCGAATCCGCGCGCCGGGCGTCACAGCCTGCAGGTGGAGATCAACAAGCGCCTGTACATGGACGAGGCCACGCAGCAGCCGCATGCTGGCTTCGAGCCGCTGCAGCGCAACCTGCTGCGGCTGATCGACGCACTGATCGACTGGTCGCGCGGGCAGGCGGCGCGCTGAGGCGCCGACGCGGTTGCGTTGCGGCGGGATCGGCCTGGCTGCGTCAGCGCGCGAGCTGGCGCCGCGCGAGGTCGCGCATCAGTTCGCGCACGCCGTAGGTCCACGGCGCGAGCGTTTCGCTGCGCTCGACGCGGTTGACCAGCTCGCCGAGCCGCGCGCTGCGGATTCGCACGATGTCGCCGACGTGATGCGTGAAGCCGCTGCCGGGCGCGCCGCGATCCTGCGTCGGCGCGAACAGCGTGCCGCAGAAGAGCACGAAGCCGTCGGGGTACTGGTGCATCGCGGTCGTCTGCGTCACCAGGTCGATCGGGTCGCGGCTGATCTCGCGCATCGTGCTCGTGCCCTCGAGCACGAAGCCGTCGCTGCCGGTGACGGTCAACGTGAGGTCGGCGCGGCGCACGTCGTCGAGCGTGAAGGTGGCGTCGAACAGCCGGATGAAGGGGCCGATCGCGGTCGAGCCGTTGTTGTCCTTGCTCTTGCCCAGCAGCAGCGCGCTGCGGCCCTCGAAGTCGCGCAGGTTGACGTCGTTGCCGAGCGTGGCGCCGACGATTCTGGCGCGGCTGTCGACCGCCAGCACGACCTCGGGTTCCGGGTTGTTCCATGCCGAGTCGCCGCGCACGCCGATGGCCACGCCGGTGCCCTGCGCCGACAGCAGCGGCGCCTTGGTGAACACCTCGGCATCGGGGCCGATGCCTACCTCGAGGTACTGGCTCCACAGGCCGCGGGTCTGCAGCGCCGCCTTCAGCGCCGCGGCCTGCGGCGAACCGGGCTTCACCGCGGCGAGGTTGCTGCCGATCGCCTTCTGCACGTCGGCGCGCACCGCGTCGGCGCGCGACGGGTCGCCCTTGGCCTGCTCCTCGATCACGCGCTCGAGCAGGCTGGTGGCGAACGTCACCCCGGCGGCCTTGATGACCTGCAGGTCGATCGGCGCCAGCAGGTGCGGCAGCGCGGGGTCGCGCTGTGCGCGGCCGGTGTTGCGCAAGAGGTCGGCCAGCGCGCCGATGCGCACGCCGGGTGTGGTACGCGCCGAGTGCGCCGGATCGGCCTCGTCGAGCAGATCGCTCACCGTGGCGAAGCGCGTCGACAGATCGAACACGCCGTCGCTGCGCAAGGCGACCAGGGCGGGCCCCGGCTGCGGGCCGGGCCGCCAGCAACGGCCGATCAGCGTGCCTGCGATGCCGTCGTCGGGCAGACAGGTCGCGGGGTCGAGGGGGATGTCGGCAGCCACGTCGCGCTCCACGGAGAAGGGGCGACGCGGATCTTACGGGGCTGCGATGGGCGGCGCCCTGAAGCCGGCCAGCAGCGCTTCGAGCCGTCGCCACAGGGTGGACTCGAAATGCGGCCGGAAGAAGCCGAAGTGGCCGATGCGCTGTGCACCCACGTCGGCTGGCGCGATGCGCTGGACCTCGCGTGGCGCGTTCTCGTAGCAGTCGATCAGCACGCGCGTGCCGCGCTCGGTCATCAGCTCGTCGTCGGTGATCGACAGCGCAACCACCGGGAAGCGTGCGCCGGCGAATCGTTCACGCACCGCTTCACCCTCGGCGCCGACGTGGTAGCGCGGATGCATGCACCAGCGCCGCCACTGCAGCACGACGCCGCGCGGCAGGTCGCCCACCTTGCCGATGCGCCTGCCCGGAAAGTACCCGGCAAGGGCGACACCGACGGGCACGAGCACGTGCCAGAAGTACAGCACGATGCGCTTCAACTGCGGCGCGTTGTCGCGCCAGTAGCCGCTGCCGGCAGCCACCGACACCAGGCCGGCGATGCGGTCGCGATGGCGCAGCAGCCCCGGCAATTGCGCACCCAGGCTGTGGCCGACGACGTAGAGCGGCACCTCGGGATGCCGCGCCAGCAGCGCGTCGATCGCCGAGTCGATGTCGCGCGACCAGTCGAACAGGTCGGCGCGAAAGCCGCGCAACCCGCGCCCCGCCGGCAGCGATTCGCCCATGCCGCGGTAGTCGAAGTGCAGCGCCGCGTACCCTTGCTGGCCGAGCCAGCGCGCGAACTCGGCGTAGTAGTCCTGCTTGACGCCCATCGCGCCGGCGATCAACACGGCCGCCCTGGCCTGGCCCGACGGTGCGTGGTAGCGGCCCGCGAGCGGGACGGCGCCGTCGTCGGCCGTGAACGCGATGGCCTCGCCCATTTCGTGCTCCCGACGGGAGTGCTCAGACGCGCTCGAAGATGCCCGCCGCGCCCTGCCCGGTGCCGACGCACATCGTCACCATGCCGTACCTCAGGTTGTGGCGATGCAGCGCGTGGATCGTGGTGGCCGAGCGGATCGCGCCGGTGGCACCCAGCGGATGGCCGAGCGCGATCGCGCCGCCCATCGGGTTGACCTTGGCCGGGTCGAGCCCGACCGTGTTGATCACCGCCAGCGACTGCGCGGCGAACGCCTCGTTCAGCTCGATCCAGCCGATGTCGTCGAGCTTGAGGCCGGCGCTCTTCAGCGCGAGCGGAATCGCCTCGATCGGGCCGATGCCCATGATGTGCGGCGGCACACCCTTGATCGCGAAGCTGACGAAGCGCGCCAGCGGCCTGAGGTCGAACTGCTTGACCGCCTTTTCGCTGGCCAGGATCAGGCAGCCCGCGCCGTCGCTCGTCTGGCTGGAGTTGCCGGCGGTGACGCTGCCCTTGGCCGCGAAGACAGGCTTTAGCTTGCCCAGCGCCTCTAGCGACGTGTCGGCGCGCGGGCCTTCGTCGAGGCTGACACTGCGCTTCTTGACGACGACCTCGCCGCTGGCCAGATCAGGCGTGCGCGCCTCGACCTCGACGTTCGTCATCTCGGCCGCGAACTCGCCAGCCTGTTGCGCCTTGATCGCCTTCTGGTGCGACGCCAGCGCGAACTGGTCCTGCGCTTCGCGGCTGACCTGCCATTGACTGGCCACCTTCTCCGCGGTCAGCCCCATGCCGTAGGCGATGCCGATGTTCTCGTCGCGCTCGAAGATGTGTGCGTTGAACGACGGCGTGTGGCCGCTCATCGGCACCGCGCTCATGCTCTCGGCGCCGCCGGCGATCATCACGTCGGCCTCGCCGACGCGGATGCGGTCGGCGGCCATCTGCACCGCGGTGAGGCCGGAGGCGCAGAAGCGGTTGATCGTGACGCCGCCCACCGTGTGCGGCAGGCCAGCCAGCAGCGCCGCGACGCGCGCCATGTTGAGTCCCTGCTGCCCTTCGGGCATCGCGCAGCCGATGATCGCGTCCTCGATCGCTTTGGGGTCGAGCGACGGCACCTGCGTCAGCGCATGGCGGATCGTCGCGATCAGCAGGTCGTCGGAGCGGGTGTTGCGGAACACGCCCCGGCCCGAGCGGCCGATCGGCGTGCGGGTGGCGGCGACGATGTAGGCGTCTTGCACTTGCTTGCTCATCTCGTTCTCCGACTCAGTTCCTGACCGGCTTGCCCGACTGGAGCATGCCCATGATGCGTTCCTGCGTCTTCGGGTGGTCGAGCAGCGAGCAGAAGTGCTTGCGCTCGAGCGCCATCAGGTACTCCTCGGTCACCAACAAGCCGGCGTCGACGTCGCCGCCGCACGCCACGTCGGCGATCAGGCTCGCGAGGTGGAAGTCGTGCGCGCTGGCGAAGCCGCCATCGCGCAGGCCGACCAGCGAGGCCTTGATCGTCGCGATGCCGTTGCGCCCAGCCACCGGGATCGGCCTCTTGTGCGGCGCGCGCCAGCCGGACTCGGCCATCGCCGCCGCTTGCGCGACCGCCACCGTCAGCAACTCGTCCTTGTGCGGCACGATGACGTCGCTGTCCAGCAGATAGCCGAGTTGGCGGCTCTCGATCGCGCTGGTGCCCACCTTGGCCATCGCGGCGGCGGTGAACGGCTCCTTGATGAACGCCAGCAGGTCGGTGCCGGGTGCAGCAGCCGCGGCCTCGGCGGCCCTGCGCGCGATCGCCGCCAGCCCGCCGCCGGCGGGCACGAGGCCGACGCCGACCTCGACCAGGCCGACGTAGGTTTCCATGTGGGCCACGCGCTTGCTGCTGTACAGCCCCAGCTCGCAGCCGCCGCCGAGTGCCAGCCCGCGCATCGCCGACACCACCGGCACCTGCGCGTAGCGCAGCCGCAGCATGAAGTCCTGAAGCTTCTTGACCTCCGGCGCGATGCCCTTGGCGCCCATCTTCATGAACACCGGCATCAGCGATTCGAGGTTGGCGCCGGCCGAGAACACGTCGTCGGGCGACCAGATCACCAGCGCCTTGAACTTCTCTTCAGCGAGTTCGAGCGCCTTGGCGAGGCCTTCGATCACCGCCGGGCTGATCAGGTGCAGCTTGGCGGTGATGCTGGCGATCGCCACGTCGTCGCCGCGCGTCCAGACGCGCACCTCCTCGTTCTTGTACAGCTCGGTGCCGGACTTCAGCGGCTCGACGGCGCCCGAGCCCAGCACGCTCTCCGGGAACGGCTGGCGCCCGTACACCGGCAGCGTCGAGCGCGGCACGTAGCGCTTGCGGCTCGGGCTCCAGGAGCCCTCGGCCGTGTGCACGCCCTGATTCGCGGCGACAGGGCCGTCGGTCACCCATGCCGGCAGCGGCGCGCTGCTCAGCGCCTTGCCCGCCGCGATGTCGTCGGCGATCCACTGCGCCACGGGCTTCCAGCCGGCCTCCTGCCACAGCTCGAACGGACCCTGCTTCAGGCCGAAGCCCCAACGCATCGCGAAATCGACGTCGCGCGCGCTGTCGGCTATGCGCTCCAGGTGCACCGCAGCGTAGTGGAAGCCGTCGCGCAGGATCGACCACAGGAACTGCGCCTGCGGGTTGCTCGACTCACGCAGCAGCTTCAACCGCTCGGCAGCCGGCTTCTTGAGCATGCGCTCGACGATCGGGTCGGCCTTGCCGCCCGCGGGCACGTACTGCGCTGAAGCCGGGTCGAGGCGCAGGATATCCTTGCCCACCTTCTTGTAGAAGCCGGCTCCGGTCTTCTGGCCCAGCGCGCCCTTCGCGATCAGGCCGGCCAGCACCTTGGGCGTCGCAAAGTGCGGGTAGAACGGGTCGGCCTGCAGGTTGTCCTGCATCGTCTTGACCACGTGCGCCATCGTGTCGAGACCCACCACGTCGGCGGTGCGGAACGTGCCCGAGCTGGCGCGGCCGAGCTTCTTGCCCGTGAGATCGTCGACCACGTCGAACGAGAGACCGAACTTCTCGGCCTCGACCATCGTGGCCAGCATGCCGGCGATGCCGACGCGGTTGGCGATGAAGTTCGGCGTGTCCTTGGCGCGCACCACGCCCTTGCCGAGGCCGCTGGTGACGAAGGTCTCGAGCTGGTCGAGGATTTCGGGCCGCGTGGTCGGCGTGGGAATCAGCTCGACCAGCGCCATGTAGCGCGGCGGGTTGAAGAAGTGGATGCCGCAGAAGCGCGGCAGGATCGAAGCCGGCAGCGCCTCCGACAGCTTGGTGATCGACAGCCCCGACGTGTTGGACGCGACGATCGCATGCGGCGCGACGTGCGGGGCGATCTTCTTGTAGAGGTCGAGCTTCCAGTCCATGCGCTCGGCGATCGCCTCGATCACCAGGTCGCAGCTCTCGAGCTGGTCGAGGTGCTCGTCGTAGTTGGCAGCCTGGATCAGCGCGAGGTCGTCGACCACGCCGATCGGCGAGGGCTTGAGCTTCTTCAACCCGTCGAGCGCCTTCAGCACAATGCCGTTCCTGGGGCCCTCCCTGGCCGCGAGATCAAACAGCACCACCGGCACCTTCACGTTGACCAGATGGGCGGCGATCTGCGCGCCCATCACGCCGGCGCCGAGCACCGCCACCTTGCGCACCACGAATCGACTCATCGTCACTCCTGCTTCGACATCCTGTTCATCGTGCCGGCGCCACAGGGGCCGCCGGCGTCATGCCGCGCCGGCGCTCACTCGACGCGCAGCCACACCTGCGTGCGGTAGAACGGGCCGAGGTAGCCGCGCATCTGCAGCTGCCTGCCGCCGTCGACCGGCTTCAGCCGCGCGCGATAGACCTTGCCGTTGTTCGGGTCGAGCACGTCGCCGCCGCTCCAGACATCTTTGTCGTCGGCATCGGCCTTGAGGTTGCGCAGGATCACCATGCCGAGCACCGGCTTGTCCTTGCGCTCGTCGCTGCACTTGTCGCACTTGGAGTCCTGCTTGCCGGGGTCGAAGATCTTCTCGATCTTGCCCGACAGCACGCCGCCGGATTCGGTGATGCGGACGAGCGACTTCTCGGTCTTGCCGTCGTCGTCGATCGTCTTCCAGAGCCCCACCGGCGTGTTCTGCGCCGATGCCGAGATCGCCGCCAGCGCCAACGCGCCGGCCACCAGCCACTGCGTCATGTCTCGCTCCTCTTCTGTGTGGTTGCGGTCGCTCGATCGCCGCGGCGATCAGAACAGCGCTTCGTCCATCGCCATCAGCGGCGCCACGCCGGCCCGCGCGCTGCGGATCAGGCCGGCGGTCTCGGGCAGCAGCTTGGCGAAGTAGAACCGTGCGGTTGCCAGTTTGGCCGCGTAGAAGGGATCGCCGGAGTCCTGCTTGGACAGCGCGATCTTGGCCATGCGCGCCCAGAAGTAGGCAAACACCAGGTGGCCCACCACGCGCAGGTAGTCCACCGCGGCGGCACCGACTTCGTCGGCGTTGCCGAACGCCTTCATGCCGAGCTCGGTGGTCAGCTTGGTCACCTTGTCGCCCAGGTCGGCCAGCGGGTTGACGAACTCCTGCATCGCCTCGTCGACGCCTTCGTCCTCGACGAAGCTAGCGATCCGCCGGCCGAACTTCTTCAGCTTGGCGCCATTGTCGCCGAGCACCTTGCGGCCCAGCAGGTCGAGCGACTGGACCGTGTTGGTGCCCTCGTAGATCATGTTGATGCGCGCGTCGCGCACGAACTGCTCGACGCCCCACTCGCGGATGTAGCCGTGGCCGCCGAACACCTGCAGGCAGTGCGACGTGGCGAGCCACGCGTTGTCGGTGAGGAAGGCCTTGACGATCGGCGTCAGCAGCGCCACCGCGTCTTCGGCGTCCTTCCGTTCCTCGGCGTCGTCGCTGGCCAGCGCCTTGTCGATCTGCAGCGTCGTGAACATCGCGAGCGCGCGGCCGCCCTCGGCGTAGGCGCGCGCGGTGAGCAGCATCTTGCGCACGTCCGGGTGCACGATGATCGGGTCGGCCGGCTTGTCGGGCGCCTTCGGGCCCGACAGGCTGCGCATCTGCAGCCGGTCCTTCGCGTAGGCCGCGGCGTTCTGGTAGGCCACCTCGGTGAGACCCAGCCCCTGCATGCCGACGCCGATGCGCGCGGCATTCATCATCACGAACATCGCCGGCAAGCCCTTGTGCGGCTCGCCGACCAGCCAGCCGGTGGCGCCGTCGAGCGAGATCTGGCATGTCGCGCTCGCGTTGATGCCCATCTTGTGCTCGAGCCCGGTGCAGTAGATCGGGTTGCGTGCGCCCACCGACCCGTCGGCCTTGGGCAGGAACTTCGGCACCACGAACAGCGAGATGCCCTTGCTGCCGGGAGGCGCATCGGGCAGCCGCGCGAGCACCAGGTGCACGATGTTCTCGGCCAGATCGTTCTCGCCGCCGCTGATGAAGATCTTGCTGCCGGTGATCCTGTAGCTGCCGTCGGGCTGCGGCTCGGCCTTGCTGCGCAGCAGCCCGAGGTCGGTGCCGCAGTGCGCCTCGGTCAGGCACATCGTGCCGATCCATTTCCCGCTCACCAGCTTGGGCAGGTACAGGGCCCGCTGCTCCAGCGTGCCGTGCGCGTGCAGGCACTCGTAGGCGCCGTGCGCCAGACCGGGATACATCGCCCACGCCTGGTTGGCCGAGTTGAGCATCTCGTAGAAGCACTGGTTCACCACGTGCGGCAGCCCCTGCCCGCCGTAGTCCGGATCCGACGACAGCGACGGCCAGCCGCCTTCGACGAACTGGGCGTACGCCTCCTTGAAGCCGGTGGGCGTGCGCACGCTGTGCGTCGCGCCATCGAGGGTGCAGCCTTCGGCGTCGCCGCTCTGGTTCAGCGGCGCCAGCACCTCGGCGCAGAACTTGCCGCCTTCCTCGATGACCGCGTTGATGGTGTCGACGTCGATCTCGGCGTGCTTGGGCAGCAGCTCCAGCTCGTCGGTGACCTGCAGCAACTCGTGCAGCACGAATCGCATGTCGCGCAGCGGCGGTGTGTAGTGCGGCATGGGTGGGACTCCTCGGGTGCGATACGAAAATGCGATCAGCGCCGTGCCGTGCGCTTGCGCGCCGCGGCCGGCGCCAGATGGGGCGACAGCGTGCGTTCGAAGGCCAGGCGCGCGCGGTCGAGCGCACCGGGCAGCCTGAGGAAGCGCGCGTCGTGGTGCAGCGACAGGATCAGGCCGTGGATCTCGAAAAGCAGCTGGTGCGCGTCGGTGTCGGGCCGCAGGTGGCCTTCGTCGACCGCCATGCGGATGGCCTTCTCCAGCGTCGCGTGCCAGGTCTGCACCATCTGCGCCAGCGCATCGCGCACCGGGCCCGGACGGTCGTCGAACTCGACCGCGCCGCTGATGTAGATGCAGCCCGAGTCGATCTCGACCGACACGCGCCGGATCCAGCGCTCCACCAGCGCACGCAGCCGCGGCAGGCCGCGCGGCTCCTGCATCGATGGGTGGAACACCTCCTCCGCGAAGCGCTCGTGGTACTCGCGCACCACCGAGATCTGCAGCTCCTCGCGCGAGCCGAAGTGGGCGAAGACGCCCGACTTGCTCATGTGCATCAGTTCGGCCAGCGCGCCGATCGACAGGCCCTCGAGCCCGTTGTGCGAGGCCAGCCCGAGCGCCACCTCGAGGATCGCGGCGCGGGTCTGCCGCCCCTTGGGCAGCGGGCGCTCTCGGGTGGTGGTGTCGGTCACGGTGGTCAATAGAACGAACGGTCGTTCTATTTTGACCCAAACGCGACGACCCCGCGACGCGCGGTTGTCGACTATTTGTAGGTTGGCGCGCCTAGCGGGTGCGGCGCCGCGAGCGCAGTCGCCCCGCTTGGAGCACGCGCTCGGAGTACGCTACGCTTGCAGTGGTTTGGTTCGTTGGAGGCTGCTCACCACCGTGGATGTGCTGCAACTCGATGTGTCCGGCAGGCCGCAGGCGTGGATCACGCCGCGCGAGGCCGCTGTGCTGTACGCCAGCGAGGGCGTCGCGTGGACGCTGGGCAAGACGTTCCACGTGCTGCGCGGCGGCATCCAGCGCGCCACCGGGCTGCAGTCGCGCATCGAGTTGCACCCGATCATCGCGGTCAAGGGCGCGGTGCCGAGCCGGGCCTGGCGCACGGTGCCGGCGCTGACCAACCCGAAGCTGTTCAACCGCGATCGCCACGTCTGCGCCTACTGCGGGCGGCGCTTCCCGTTCGACCTGCTGACGCGCGAGCACGTGGTGCCGGTGTCGCGCGGCGGGCGCGACACCTGGATGAACTGCATCACCGCCTGCCGCGGCTGCAACGGCCGCAAAGGCAACCGGCTGCCGCACGAGGTGGGCATGGAGATGCTGTACGCGCCGTACGTGCCGAGCCTGCACGAAGACATGATCTTGCGAGGCCGTCGCATCCTGGCCGACCAGATGGAGTTCCTGCTGGCCAGCGTTCCCAGGTCGAGCAGACTCCATGCGTGACGCATAGCGCGCCTCCAGGCGCGCTTCCCCAAGCGAACACCGCGGATTCGGCTTCGCCGGTCCGCAGGTGTTGCCCCCTCGAGGGGCGAGACTGGACGAGAGCCGGCACCTGCGTGCCGGCGAGCGCCAGTCGAGCCG
>DATIFD010000176.1:0-4722 GCA_035455385.1 Burkholderiaceae bacterium | reverse complement strand
GGGATTCGCTTGCCCGAACGGATTGTAGGTTGGGCGCCAGCGCCGTCTGCTGACCAAGACGGTGTGAAAAGCGAGTACGCTACAGGCTCCGATCAACTACGAAAGGAGGTGATATGTCTAAGACGTCTAGGTTTGGGGCGGAGCCCTACCTCTTGTAGTTGGTTCTGTAGCCAGACCCGCGGGCGCTCCACACTTCGGTGGGAGCGCCCGCGTCATTTCAGGGCGGCGGCCCGAGCAGGTCGTGCGGGGCTCATCGCCTGACGCCACCGAGGGGTGGACGGTTCTTTCGATAGGAGTTCTTGAGCGCGATCTTGCCGTTCCGAAAGGTGAACAGATCACAACCATGAACTTCAACTCGAGTGCCGTCCGCCCGGGTTCCCGTGAATGTCCACTCGGACACGCCGCGGTCCCCGATGACAAGATGGCGCGCGTTGCCCCAGTGGGCATCGGGAAAGGTGGCCCATACCTCGGCGAATCTAGCCCGGACGGCCTCGCGGCCTTCGTATCGGGTTCCGCAGACATCGGGACCAGCGGAAGCCTCAAAGACGCAGTCGTCGCTCATGAACGACATGAGGGCATCGGCATCGTGGCGATTCCACGCATCGGCAAAGGCCTGCAGCATCCCGGTGCTGACTTCGGCCGCCACATTCGACATGATGAGGTCTCCTTTCCGGCACGCCCAGTGATGATGATCGATCGATGCGCTGCGTGCAGCCCGCAGCGTACTGCCCGCGGCCACAATACGGCACCATGAATCTGAAGCTGCCCATTTCCATCGTCGTCGAGCTGAGCGAGGACGAGGTGCGCGCCGAGGGCGAACTCGACCTGGCCAGCGGCGAGATCCGCCAGGTTCGCTACCAGAACCCCGATGCCGCGGCGAAGGGCTTCCCGCCGGCGCGAGACGACTACGAGTTCACCGTGGGCATTCTGCGCAGCGGCGACCGCGAGGTGGAGTTCCGCATCGAGGTCGACATGCTGCGCGAGGGCTACTTCGTGTCGCCCAACGAGCTGCTGGAGCTCAAGGGGCGGGCCGCCAAGCTCTTCAGCCAGCCGTCGACCAAGCTGCACTGAGCCGGCTACGGCCGGCGGCCAGTGAAGCCGCCCGGCTTCTTGCCGAACGCCTTCTTGGCGAAGCCGGGCTTGGCGCCGAAGCCGGGCCTGCCGGACGGCTTGCGCCCGAGGGGCTGGGTCTGCGACTTCGGCTCGGGCCGCTTGGGCTCCAGGCCCGCCACCACCGCCGGCGGGATGCGCTGCGTGGTGAAGCGCTGGATGTGGTGGATCATGGCGGCGTCGCGGCGCTCGGCCAGCGTGACCGCAAGGCCCGAGCGGCCCGCGCGGCCGGTGCGGCCGATGCGGTGCACGTAGTCTTCGGCCTTCATCGGCAGGCCGTAGTTGATGACGTGGCTGATGCTCGGCACGTCGATGCCGCGCGCGGCCACGTCGGTGGCCACCAGCACCCGCAGGTCGCGCGTGCGCAGGCCGTGCAGCACGCGGTTGCGCCGGCGCTGCGGCATGCCGCCGTGCAGCGAGGCCACGCGGTGGCCCAAGTCGGCCAGCCGGTCTGCCAGCCAGTCGGCATCGCGTTGCGTGCTGGTGAAGACCAGCGCCTGGTCGACGTCGCGCGCGGTGAGCAGGTGGTCCAGCAGCGCATTCTTGTGCTGCACGTCGTCGGCCCAGTGCAGGCGCTGCTCGATGCCGGCATGCGTGTCGGTGTGCGTGGCCACGGCGATGCGCTGCGGTTCGCGCAGCAGCGCTTGCGCCAGATGCCCCACGTGGCCGCCGAAGGTGGCGCTGTACATCACGGTCTGACGCTGCGGCGGCAAGGACTCGCCGATGAACCGGATGTCGTCGATGAAGCCCATGTCGAGCATGCGGTCGGCCTCGTCGAGCACCAGCATCTCCACGCGCGACAGCACGGCCTTGCCCGATTGCATGTGGTCCATCAGGCGGCCGGGCGTGGCGATCAGGATGTCGAGTGCGCCGCTCAGCTGGCGCAATTGCGCTGCGTAGGGCACGCCGCCGACCACGGTGGCCACGCGCAGGCCGGGCACGTGGCGGCCGTAGGTCATCGCCGCCTTCGACACCTGGATCGCGAGCTCGCGCGTGGGCACGAGCACCAGCACGCGCGGGCCGTGGGTCGTGCCTTTGACCGGCCGCTGGGCGGGGTCGGTGCGGGCCGCGAGCACGCGGGTCAGCGCCGGCAGCACGAAGCTGGCGGTCTTGCCGCTGCCGGTGCTCGACGACACCATCAGGTCGCGCCCATCGAGCGCCGGCGGGATCGCACGCTGCTGCACGTCGGTGGGCTCGGCGTAGCCGGCGTCGCGCACGGCGGCGAGCAGGGCAGGGTGCAGGTTCAGGGATTCGAAACTCATCATCAACTCTTTCGCAAACAGGCGCGCGCAACCGTGCGCCGAGCGGCCCGCGAACGGGACGCTGGAGACAAGTCACCGGGAGATCAGCTCGCGTCGAGCACCGGGCCAAGTGGCCGGTGCGGCGCTACGAATGGTCAAGGCGACGGCATCGCCGCCGACCGCACCGCTTGGCGAGCGTCATGGGCCTGGACAGGCACATGGCAGAGGTCAGAGGGATGAACGAAACGGCCGGACTCGCGTCCGGCCGAGGTGGCCAGTATATCCGCATCGACCCACGCGACGCCGCCGACCGGGGTTGAGGCCGCTAGCCCCGCGCCGTCGCCAGGTTGCTCCTCGTCTCGACGGTGAGATGCCCGTCGGTGCACGCGCCCAGCACCGGCGCGCTGTCGTGCACGATCGTCTCCAGCACGCGCTGGCGCTCGTCGGGGCTCATGGTCTTGCCGGCGGCGCTCATGCCGATCAGCGCCATCGCGTTCATTCGCACGAAGACCTGGCCGTCGAGTTGCACGGTGCGCAATCGCTCGCGCGCCTGCACGTCGGCGAAGCCGGCGTCGCGCAACACCTGCTCGAGCCGGCCCGCGTCGCCATAGGCGTAGCGCTGATCGGCGATCGGCCCCAGGTGCCGCTCCGCCGCGCGGCGCAGCTCGCGGGGCAACGGCGTCTCGTCGTCCGAGCGCCAGGTGGATACCGCCAGCCTGCCGCCCGGTGCCAGGGCCCGCCGCATCTGGCGGGCCGCGGCGGGCTTGTCGGGGAAGAACTGCAGGCCCTGCTGGCAGATCACCACGTCGAACGGCTGCGCGTCGCCCAGCGGCAGCGCATCGGCGCTGCCTTCGCGCCAGTCGATCTGCGGCGCCACGGCACGCGCCACTGCCAGCATGCCCGGGCTGGCGTCGACGCCGACGATGCGCGACCCCTCGCCGAGCCGCTGCCGTGCCACCCGCGCGGCGATGCCGGTGCCGCACGCGATGTCGAGCACCGCGTCGCCGCTCGACAGGCCCAGCTCGTCCACGGTCAGCTCGGCCCACGGCCTGAACAGCGGGCCGACGAGCCAGCGCTCGTACATCTGCGGGAAGCTGGCCGGGTCCATCGCGAAGCCGGGAAGGTTCATCGTTGCCTCCATTTGGCGTGGACCGAGGCGCCGGGAGACTCGGCCGTCAGCCGCGCCGAGCCTTCTCGATCGCCGCGATGTCGATCTTGCCCATCTCCATCATCGCCTCGAAGGCACGCTTGGCTGCTGCGCGGTCGGGATCGGCGATCGCGTCGGTGAGGGCGCGTGGCGTAATCTGCCACGACACCCCCCACTTGTCCTTGCACCAGCCGCAGGCGCTGGCCTGGCCGCCGTTGCCGATGATGGCGTTCCACAGGCGGTCGGTCTCGGCCTGGTCGTCGGTGGCCACCTGAAACGAGAACGCCTCGTTGTGCTGGAAGGCTGGGCCGCCGTTGAGGCCGAGGCAGGGGATGCCCATCACGGTGAACTGAACCGTCAGCACGTCGCCCGCTTTGCCGCTGGGGTAGTCGGCCGGCGCACGGTAGACGGCGCCCACCGCGCTGTCGGGGAACGTCTCGGCATAGAACCGAGCGGCGTCGAGCGCGTCGCGCTCGTACCAGAGGCAGATGGTGTTCTTGGGGGTCATTGGCGTACTCCCAGGTTGCTTCACTGTGCCGCGCTGCCGAATTCCGGCCCGTCGAGCTGGCGCACCTCGCACTCGACGTCCCACTCGGTGCCGTGCACCTTGAGGAAGCGCCGTGTCAGCTCGACCGCCTCTTCCTTCGACCGGGCCTCGAGGATCGCGTAGCCGCCGATCACCTCCTTGGCCTCGGTGAACGGGCCATCGGCAACCGAGAGCTTGCCGCCGCGGTGCAGCCGCACCCGCACGCCTTCGGCGGTCGGCCGCAGCCCGGCGGTGCTGACGAGCTGTCCGTTGCGGGTCAGCTCCTCGATCAGCTGGCCCATGTCGCGCATGAGCTGCTCGCTGGGCACCTGGCCGGTGGTCTCGTCGACGCGGATCATCGAGATGAATCGCATGGGTCTGTTCTCCTCTGGTCGGCGCGCGGTGGACCCTTCCAACGCTTGACGGTCGACTATTCTGTCGACGAGCGAAGACCGGGCAAATCGACAAGTCCGGCCGCGGCGGCGTGCCGACCGGCCCGCGGCCCGCCCTGCGGCGCCTCAGCCCTTCGGGTCCTGCTCGATTTCGCGGATCAGGGCGCGTGCCTCGTCGCCTTCGGGAATGGGCCGGCCGCTGTCGCGCCACTGCACCGCCGCCTTGAACCCGTTGTGCTGGGCATAGCGGCGAAACCACAGGCCCTCGGGGTTGTGGCGCGTGATGCCGTCGAACACCGTGGCCAT
>DATIFD010000175.1:0-2944 GCA_035455385.1 Burkholderiaceae bacterium | reverse complement strand
GAGGCCGCGGTGCTGATCGACGAGTTGTTTCACCTGCTGGCCGCGCACAGCGCGGCCGACGGCGACGGACCCCTCGATGCACGGCGCGCGCTGGTGGAACGGGCGCAGCGCGATGCGCGCGAACGCATCGCCGACCCCGATCTGAGCGTCGAGGCCCTCGCGCGCGCGCAGCGCGTGTCGCCGCGTTCGCTGCAGCGCGCCTTCGCCAGCCTCGGCACGGGCGCGATGCGCTGGCTGCGCGACGAACGCCTGGCGCGCAGCGCTGCGGCCCTGTCCGACCCGGCTTGGCGTGCTCGGAGCATCGCCGACATTGCGCTCGCGCACGGCTTTCGGGACGTTCCGGCATTCGGCCGCAGCTTCAAGGCGCGCTTTGGCCAGACGCCGGGCGATTGGCGCCTGCGCGGCGGGCACGCGTAGCGGGCGTGCGTTCCGTGTGCCGGCGGGTGCGGGTTCTGGACAGTTGCAAACGCACATAACTCGCGTTAGGTTCGCGCCATGCCCCGTCCGGCGCCCACGAACTTCCAGCTCGACCAGCACGTATTCTTCTGGTTGACCCAGGTCATCGGCAGCCGCGACCGCCGGCTGACGCAGGCGCTGCGCGAGTTCGGCCTGCGCGTGCCCGAGTGGCGGGTGCTCGCGTCGCTGTGCGCGCGGCGGCGCTGCTCGATGAGCGAACTGGCTGACTTGGCGACCATCGACCGCACGACGCTGACGCGCACGGTCGATCGCATGGAACACGCCGGCTGGGTCACCCGGCTGGTCGACACCAGCGACCTGCGCGTGACCCGCCTGGCGCCGACCGCGGATGGCGAACGCCTGTTCGCGCGCATCTGGCCCGCGGTCGAGCGGCTCAACCGTGTGGCCGTCGAGGGGCTGTCCGCGGCCGCCGTCGATGCGCTGCGCGAGACGCTGGCGCACATGAAGACCAACCTGGACCGCGGCTCCGCAGCAGCCCGCGAGCGAGCCGCCTGAGCCTTTTGGAGAGTGCCATCATGACCACAGACCCTGCCATCGACCTCGCCCGGCTGGTCGAACCCGACCGCGTGCACAAGCGCGTGTACACCGACCAGCAGATCTTCGACCGCGAGATGGAGCGCATCTTCGAGCGCGTGTGGGTCTACTGCGGGCACGAATCGCAGATCCCGAACGCCGGCGACTACGTCGCGGTGACGATCGGCCGTCAGCCGATGGTGATGGTGCGTGCGGCCGACCGCCGCATTCACGTGGTGCACAACCGCTGCCCGCACCGCGGCGTGCAGGTGATCGGCAACCTGCAGGGCAACACCGGCGCCGCGTTCGTCTGCAGCTACCACGCCTGGAGCTTCCACCTCGACGGCGCGGTGCGCGCGATTCCGCTGGCCAAGGGCTACGAGGGCACGCGGATGAACAAGGGCAACCCCGACTGCAACCTCAAGCCCGCGCCACGCGTCGACACTTACCGCGGCTTCGTGTTCGCCAGCCTGAGCCCCGACGGGCCGACGCTGATGGAGTTCCTCGGCGAGGCCAAGATCGCGTTCGACGACATGTGCGACCGCTCGCCGCTCGGCGAGGTGGAGATCGTGCCGGTGTGCCACCGCGTGATCCAGCACTCGAACTGGAAGTTCTTCATGGAGAACCAGCTCGACGCGCTGCATCCGTCGGTGACGCACCAGTCCACCGGCATCGCGGCCACGCGCGTCGAGCGGCGGCTGAAGGAACAGAACGGCGCTGCGCCGCTGCACTACCACATGCTGTCGGCCTTCGCGTCGAACTTCGAGCAATGGGACAGCGTGCAGACGATCAACTACCCGCAGGGCCACGGCATCCTCAAGGCCTACATGGGGCTGCGCCCGCAGGACAAGGACACGCTGGAGTACGAGGCGCTGCTGAAGCAGGCCTACGGCGAACAGAAGACCGAGGAGTACCTCTCGCGCAGCATCCACCACGTGCTGGTGTATCCGTACCTGTCGGTGCAGTCGCCGCTGCAACAGCTGCGCTGCCTGCGGCCGATCTCGCCGGACAAGACGCTGTCGGAGATCTGGCACTTCCGCCTCAAGGGCGCGCCCGAGGCGATCTACCGCCGCAGCCTCTGGTACTACAACCTCGTCAACTCGCCGGCGACGATGATCAACGCCGACGACCTGGAGAACTGGACCAAGGGCCAGTGGGGCCTGCAGTCCGACGGCGGCGACTGGGTGAGCTTTCACCGCCACTACGGTGACGATCGCATCGAGAACGGCGTCGCCTACTCCAACCATGGCACGTCCGAGATCGTGATGCGCAGCCAGTTCGCTGCCTGGTCGCGCTACATGCAAGGAGCCGCGTGATGGCCGCCGATGAAACGCGCGCACCGGGACGAGCGCCGGGCCGCTCCCAAGCCGGCCCGCATCCCCACGGGGGATCGCCCGACGTGCCCGGCGGGCGAGGGGCCAACACGATACCGAGCGCCGGGCCCGACATGTCGCACCTGCTGGACCAGGACGTGGTGATCTCCGGCGACGATTCCAAAGGCGCCACCGGCGCGCAGGCGATCGAACCCACGCATTCGCCCCGAGGCAAGGCGGAATCCGGCACGGCACCACCGGCCACCGGCCTCGTGGCCGGCGCCGACCTTCAGCGGGAGGTCGAGCAGTTCCTGTACCGCCAGGCCGAGCTGCTCGACGACAAGCACTGGCAAGCGTGGATGGACTGCTTCGCCGACGACGGCATCTACTGGATGCCGGCGCGACCCGAGCAGACCGACTGGGACGGCACGCCGTCGATCTTCATCGAGGACAAGCTGCTGATGGAGGTGCGCAAGGGCCGCGTCACGCACCCCAATGCATGGTCGCAGGCACCGCTGTGGGAGACCAACCACATCGTCAGCCACGTCGCGATCGAGGAGGCGACGAAGCATCATGTCGTCGTCCGGTCGCGCTTCCACATGATGGAGCTGCGCCGCGATTCGATCCGCCACTTCGGCGGC
>DATIFD010000174.1:0-2933 GCA_035455385.1 Burkholderiaceae bacterium | reverse complement strand
AGCGCGGCGATGCTCGTCTTGGACAGCGGCAGCAGCACGTCCCAGAAGAAGCGCATCGGACCGGCGCCGTCGATGCGCGCGGCCTCGACCAGCTCGCCCGGCACGGTGAGGAAGAACTGGCGAAACAGGAAGGTGGCGGTGGCCGAGGCAATCAGCGGAATCGTCAGCCCGGCGTAGGTGTTGAGCATGTTCAGGCTGGCCACCACCTGGAAGGTCGGGATGATGCGCACCTCCACCGGCAGCATGAGCGTGACGAAGATCATCCAGAAGAAGAACATGCGCAGCGGAAACCGGAAATAGACGATCGCGAACGAAGAGAGGATGGAGATCGCAATCTTGCCGATCGGGATGGCCAGTGCCATGACCAGGCTGTTCAGCAGCATCTGCGACACCGCCGCCTTGGAGCCCTTGTGGCTCCCGGCGCCGAGCACTTGCGCATAGTTCTGCAGCAGCTGGTCCCCCGGCAAGAGCTGCATCGGCACCTGCAGCGTCTGCTCGAACGTCAGCGTCGAGGCGATGAAGGTCACGTAGACGGGAAACGCCACCACGATGACGCCCGCGATCAGCACGCCGTGCGCAAAGGCATTCAACCAAGGGCGGTTCTCGACCATGTCAGTGGCGCACGGCCGCCCGAAGCCGCTGACGCACCCCCCCGGGGGGCAGCGGACGAAGTGAGCGTGGGGGTTTCTTCATCAGTACTGGACCTTGCGCTCGACGTAGCGGAACTGCACCACCGTCAACGCGATGACGATGATCATCAGGATCACCGACTGCGCCGACGAGCCGCCCAGATCAGAGGCTTTCACGCCGTCGTGATAGACCTTGTAGACGAGGATCTGCGTCGCCTGCGCCGGCCCGCCCTGGGTGGTGGTGTCGATGATGCCGAAGGTGCTGAAGAACGCGTAGACCGTGTTCACCACCAGCAGGAAGAAGGTCGTCGGCGACAGCAGCGGGAAGACGATGGTCCAGAAGCGTCGTGTCGGGCTGGCGCCGTCGATCGAGGCCGCCTCGATCAGCGAACGCGGGATGGATTGCAGGCCGGCCAGGAAGAACAGGAAGTTGTAGGAAACCTGGTTCCAGACTGCGGCGATCACCACCAGCAGCATCGCCTGATCTCCCTTGATGATCCAGTTCCAGTCGACGCCCATGCCTTTGAGCACATAGGTGACGATGCCGATCGATGGCGCGAACAGGAACGCCCACAGCACGCCCGCGACCGCAGGAGCTACCGCGTAGGGCCAGATCAGCAGAGTCTTGTAGGCCATCGCGCCGCGCACCACGCGGTCGGCCATTGCCGCCAGCAGCAGCGAGATCGCGATGCCGAAGAAGGCCACCAGCGCACTGAAGACCGCGGTGACCTTGAAGGATTCGAGGTAGTTGGTGTCCTCGAACAGTGTCACGAAGTTCTGCAGCCCGACGAACTGCGTCTTCAGGCCGAAGGCGTCCTGCAGCTGGAACGAGTACCAGACTGCCTGTGCCGCCGGCCAGAAGAAGAAGATGACGGTGATCGCGATCTGCGGGGCCACCAGCGCGTACGGCAGCCACGCAGATCGGAAGACGACCTGCTTCTCCACAGGGTTGTCGTCGCGGCCCTACTTGTTGGCGGCTTCGAACTGGCGAAGGATCTCGTTGCCGCGGCGCACGGCGTCGTCGAGCCCGGCCTTGGCGTCTTTCTTGCCCGCGAACACGGCTTCGAGTTCTTCCTCGATCACAGTGCGCCCTTGCACGAAGTTGCCGAAGCGAAGGCCCTTGGAGTTCTCGGTCGGCAGCTTGTTCGTGAGTTGCTTCACCGGCATGTCGGCGCCCGGATTCTTGTCGTAGTAGCCCGACTTGCGGGTCAGCTCGTACGACGCCTGCGTGATCGGTACGTAGCCGGTGGTGGTGTGCCACTCCATCTGGATCTCAGGCCGCGACAAGAAGGCCAGGAACTTGGCCGCGCCCTTGTATTCGTCGGGTTTCTTGCCGCCCATGACCCAGATCGATGCGCCGCCGATGATCGAGTTCTGCGGCGCGCCCTTGACGTCGTCGTGGTAGGGGATGAAGTTGATCGACCAGTCGAACTTGGCTGTCTTCTTGATCGTTGCCTGCGCCCCGGCACTGCCGCTGAACATCGCGCATTCGCCGCTCGCGAACTTGGCGTCGCCCTGGTTGGTACGGCCCGCGTAGGTGAACAGGCCCTTCTTGGCCATGTCAGCGAGCATCGCGATGTGGCGCACGTGCAGCGGCGAATTGATCGTGAACTCGGTGTCGAGGCCGCCCATGCCGTTCTGCTTGGTGCCGATCGGCACGTTGTGCCAGGCGCTGAAGTTCTCGATGTGCATCCACGATGGCCAGCTGGTGGTGTACACGCATTGCTGGCCCGCCGCCTTCAGCTTCTCGGCGGTCGCGAGCAGTTCCTTCCAGGTCTTCGGCGCCACGGGCTCAAGGCCCGCCTTCTTGAACGCATCCTTGTTGATGTAGAACAGCGCCGTCGAGCTGTTGAACGGAAGCGACAGCATGTTGCCCTTCATGTCGGTGTAGTAGCCGGAAACCGTGGGCAGATAGGCCTTCGGGTCGAACGGCTCCTTGGCGTTCTTCATCACGGTCGCGACCGGGACGATGGCGCCCTTGGCCGCCATCATGGTCGCGGTGCCGACTTCGAACACCTGCAGCAGGTGCGGCGCGTTGCCGGCGCGGAACGCGGCGATCGCGGCGGTCATCGACTCCGGGTAGGAACCCTTGAAGGTCGGCACCACCTTGTAGTCCTTCTGGCTGGCGTTGAATTTGTTCGCGAGTTCGTTGACCCGCTCGCCGAGCGCGCCGCCCATCGAGTGCCACCACTGGATTTCGGTCTGCGCCTGGGCGTTCGCGCTGGCCAGGCCCATGGCCAGCAGCGCAACGGCAAGTATCTTGTTTTTCATGACGATTCCCCCCTGGGTAGTGTCAATCGGACA
>DATIFD010000173.1:0-12149 GCA_035455385.1 Burkholderiaceae bacterium | reverse complement strand
TGATCGGCGGCAGCTTCGGTGCCGGCAACTACGCGATGTGTGGCCGCGCCTACGGCGCGCGTTTCCTGTGGATGTGGCCGAATGCGCGGATCAGCGTGATGGGCGGCGAGCAGGCCGCGAGCGTGCTGGCCACCGTGCGTCGCGACGGCATCGAAGCCAGGGGCGGATCGTGGAGCGCCGAGGAAGAAGCGGCTTTCAGGCAGCCGATCCTCGAGCAGTATGAGCGCCAGGGGCATCCGTACTACGCGAGTGCCCGACTGTGGGACGACGGCGTGATCGACCCGGCCGACACGCGACGCGTCCTCGCGCTCGGCCTGAGCGCGAGCCTGAACGCGCCGATCCCCGACAGCCCGAAGTTCGGCGTGTTCCGGATGTGATGACCCACCCCCGATGCGCCTTCGGCGCCTCCCCCTCGAGGGGGCGCCGCCAGCGGACCGGCGGAGCCGGATCCGCGGCGGCCGCGTGGGGTGCTGCGGTCGTGCGCGGGTTGCCGCTGGTCAGCGAGATGGACGACTAGGTGGACAACATCTACCTCACGCCCGAGCACGAGCTGCTGCGCGACCAGGTGGCGCGCTTCGTCGCGCGCGAGGTCGAGCCGCACGGCGCGCAGTGGGAGCGCGACGGCTGCGTGCCGCGCGACGTGCTGCGCAAGATGGGGGCCGCCGGCTTCCTCGGGCTGATGTTCGCGCCCGAGCACGGCGGCGGCGGTGCCGACGCGCTGACCAACCTGGTGCTCGCCGAGGCGCTGTCGCAGTCGACCTTCGGCGGCTTCATCGTCACCGTGCTCGTGCACACCGACATGGCGAGCCCGCACCTGCACCACGCCGGCACGCCCGAGCAGCTGGCGCGCTGGATGCCGCGCATCACCAAAGGCGAGTCGATCAGCGCGGTGGCGATCACCGAGCCGGGCGCCGGGTCGGACGTGGCGGGCATCCGCACCCGTGCCGTGCGCGACGGCGACCACTGGGTGCTGAACGGCACCAAGCTGTTCATCACCAACGGCGTGCACGGCGATCTCTTCTTCGTCGCCGCGCGCACCGGCGAGACGCGGCATGCGATCTCGATGTTCGTCGTCGAGAAGGGCACGCCCGGCTTCAGCGTCGGCCGCGCGCTCGACAAGACCGGCTGGCGCAGCTCGGACACCGCCGAGCTGGTGTTCGACCGCTGCCGCGTCCCGGCGGACCAGCTGCTCGGCGTCGAGCACCAGGGCTTCCGCTCGGTGATGAAGAACTTCCAGACCGAGCGCATCGCGCTGGCGGCGATGGCGGTGGGCCATGCGACGCAGGCGCTCAAGCTCACGCTGGCGCACGTGCGCGACCGCCGGGCGTTCGGCGCCACGCTGTGGGACAAGCAGGCGGTGCGGCATCGCCTCGCGATGCTCGACGCCAAGACCCGCGCGGCGCGGCAGTACCTGTACCACTGCGCGTGGCTCGTCACCCAGGGCCGCGACGTCGTGCAGGACGTGTCGATGCTGAAGGCACTGACCGGCGAACTGGTCAACGAGGTCGTGCAGACGGGACAGCAATTCCACGGCGGCATGGGCTACATGCGCGACACCGCCATCGAGCGGCTGTGGCGCGACGCGCGCATCCTGGCCATCGGCGGCGGCGCCACCGAGGTGATGCTCGACGAGGCCGCCAAGCGCTACTGAGGGAGGCTTGATCGACGATGACCACGACGCTCGACATCACCCGCGACGGCGCGGTGGCGCGCGTGTTCCTGAACCGCCCCGACGTGCGCAATGCGTTCAACGACACGGTCATCGCCGAGCTGACGTCCGCGTTTCGCGAGCTGGGAGTCGACGCGTCGGTGCGCGCGATCGTGCTCGGTGGCCACGGCAAGGCGTTCTGCGCCGGCGGCGACCTCAACTGGATGCGCGCGATGGCGGACTACTCGTGGGAGCAGAACCGTGCCGACGCGCAGGCGTTGGCCGACATGCTGTGGACGCTCTACACCTGTCCGGTGCCGGTGGTCGGCCGTGTGCACGGCGACTGCTACGCCGGCGGCGTCGGGCTGGCGTCGGTGTGCGACGTGCTGGTCGCTGCCGAAGGCATGCACTTCTGCCTCAGCGAGGCGAAGCTCGGGTTGCTGCCCGCGACGATCGGGCCGTACGTCGTGCGAGCGCTGGGCCAGCAGGCGTCGCGGCGCTACTTCGTCACCGCCGAGCGCTTCAGCGCGGCCGAGGCGCATCGCCTGGGCTTCGTGCACGAGCTGGCCCGCCCCGAGACGATCGACGCCACCGTCGAGGCGATCGTGCAGGCGCTGGTGGCCAACGGGCCGGCCGCGGTGAATGCGAGCAAGCGGCTGGTGCGCGATCTCGCCGGTGCGCCGCTCACGCCCGAGCTGCGCGCCGACACCGCGCGCCGCATCGCCGACATCCGCGCCAGCGACGAGGGTCGCGAAGGCGTGCAGGCCTTCCTGCACAAGCGCAAGCCGTCGTGGCAATGACCTCGCTGCCGGCCGCACTCGGCACGACGCAGCTGATTGCGCTGGCCGCTGCGCTCGGCTGGGCCAGCGGGCTGCGCCTGTACGCGGTGGTGTTCCTCACCGGGGCGGCCGGCTGGGCCGGCTGGGTCCAGTTGCCGCCGGGTCTGCACGTGCTGCAGCACCCACTGGTGCTTGGTGCGTCGGGGTTGATGCTGGCGGTGGAGTTCTTCGCCGACAAGATTCCGGGGCTCGATTCGCTGTGGGATGCGGTGCACACCTTCATCCGCATACCGGCAGGCATGGCCCTGGCTGCTGCGGTTTTCGGTGGCGATTCGGCGGTGTGGACGACGATCGCCGCGCTGCTCGGCGGCACGCTGGCCGCGACGTCGCACGCCGCCAAGGCCACCACGCGCGCAGCGGTCAACACGTCACCCGAGCCGTTCTCGAACGTCGCGGTGTCGCTGTTGGGCGATGCCGCGGTACCGACGATGCTGTGGTTGTCGCTCAGCCACCCGGCGGCGTTCTTCGTCGCTCTGGTGATCATGCTGGCAGTGATGATCACCGTCACCGTGCTGTTGTTCAAATTCCTGCGCGCGCTGCTGCGGTCGCTGCGCGCGCGTTTCGGACCTGCGGGAGCCTGAGGTGTTTCACAAGATCCTGATTGCGAACCGTGGCGAGATCGCCTGCCGCGTCGCCGCCACCGCGCGCCGCCTCGGCGTCCGCACGGTGGCCGTGTATTCGGATGCCGACGCCCACGCCGCGCACGTCGCGGCCTGCGATGAAGCCGTGCACATCGGGCCGCCCTCGCCGCGCGACAGCTACCTGCGCATCGATCGCATCATCGAGGCGGCGCGGCAGACCGGCGCGCAGGCGATCCACCCGGGCGACGGCTTCCTGTCGGAGAATGAAGACTTCGCGCAGGCGTGCGTCGACGCCGGGCTCGTGTTCATCGGTCCGCCGGCCTCCGCGATCGCCGCAATGGGCAGCAAGTCGGCCGCCAAGGCGTTGATGGAGAAGGCCCGCGTTCCGCTGGTGCCCGGCTACCACGGCCAGGACAACGACCCGGCGCTGCTCGCGCGCGAGGCGCAGCGCATCGGCTACCCGGTGCTGATCAAGGCCAGCGCCGGCGGCGGCGGCAAGGGCATGCGCCGCGTCGACAAGGCCGAGGACTTCGCCGCCGCACTGGCGTCGTGCCAGCGCGAGGCCAAGGCCAGCTTCGGCGACGACCACGTGCTGGTCGAGCGCTACGTGACGCGGCCGCGGCACATCGAGATCCAGGTGTTTGCCGACGCGCGCGGCAACGCGGTCTACCTGTTCGAGCGCGACTGCTCGGTGCAGCGCCGCCATCAGAAGGTGCTGGAGGAGGCGCCGGCGCCGGGGCTGTCGCAGCTGCGCCGCGCCGAGATGGGCGCGGCCGCGGTCGCCGCGGCCAAGGCGGTGGGCTACGTCGGCGCCGGCACGGTCGAGTTCATTGCCGAGCCGCACGAGAACGACCTGCGCTTCTACTTCATGGAGATGAACACGCGGCTGCAGGTGGAGCATCCGGTGACCGAGGCGATCACCGGGCTCGACCTGGTCGAGTGGCAGCTGCGCGTGGCGGCCGGCGAGCCGCTGCCGATGAGGCAGGACGAGCTGGCGATCGGCGGTCATGCGATCGAGGCGCGCATCTGCGCCGAGAACCCCGACGCCGGCTTCCTGCCGGCCACCGGCACGCTGCGCACACTGCGCTGGCCGGCGCACGTGGCGTTTCGCCGCAACGCCGACGGTCAAGCCTTCCACGAGCCGGCGGCGGTCCGGGTCGACGCCGGCGTGCGCGAGGGCGACGCGATCACGCCGCACTACGACTCGATGATCGCCAAGCTGATCGTCTGGGGCCGCGACCGGGCGCAGGCGCTGGCGCGGCTCGACGCGGCGCTGGCGGCCACGCACATCGTCGGGCTGCACACCAACGTCGCCTTCCTGCGGCGTGCGGTCAACTCGAAGGCGTTCGCGCAGGCCGATCTCGACACCGCGCTGATCGAGCGCGAGCGCGCCACGCTGTTCGATCAGCCGCCGCTGTCGCTGGAGGTGGCGGCCGCCGGCGTGGTGGCGCACGCGCTGGCCGAAGAGGCCGCGCTGCAGGATGCCGACCCCTGGTCGCGGCGCGACGGCTTTCGCCTGCACGGCGGCGCGCGACGGCACTTCCACCTCAAGCGCGGCAACGCCGAGCACGGCGTGGCGCTGGCGCGCCTGCACGACGGTGCGCTGCGGCTCGAGATCGGCGACCAGAGCTGGCCTCTGCAGGTGCGATCGCTCGGTGGCGATCGCCACGACGCGACGCTGGGCGCGCGGCGGCTGACGCTGGACGTCTACGTGCACGGCGAACAGGTCACCGTGTTCGCGCCGGAAGGCCGTGCCGATCTGCGTGAGGTCGACGACATCGCGCACGCCGGCGAGGGCGCGGCCGATGGCGGCCAGCTCACCGCGCCGATGCCGGGCAAGCTGATCGCGTACCTCGCCAAACCGGGCGAGCGCGTGGCGCGCGGCCAGGCGCTGGCGGTGATCGAGGCGATGAAGATGGAACACACGATCCACGCGCCGCGCGACGGGGTCGTGGGCGAGTGCCTGTACGCCGCCGGCGATCAGGTCGGCGAGGGCAGCGAACTGCTGCGGCTGCAGGAGTGATTCGACGCCGTGGCGCGCGGCGTCACCCGGCCGGCACCGACTCCGCTGGCAGCGACAGCAGCGACGACGACCATTGAGAAGCACCGAATCCCGACGCGCCGGCCACACCGCCGTCCGCAGCGGGCAGCGACGCGCCGCGAAACGCGGCGGCCAGGCGGCGCAGGTCGTGGCTGTCACCGCAGGCCTCGCACACCAGCATCACGTCGCGGGCGTACAGCGGTTGCTTCAGCAGGCGCCCGACGTCGATGCCGGTGCCGATCTCGCGCAGCAGCGCGTAGTGGATGCGCGTGGCCAGTTGCAGGCGACGGTTGCTGCTGCGGTCGATCATCGCTGCGACTTCTCTCGTGGCGCAATTGTCGTGGGCGTGATGCGGTGCGGCAATCCCGCGAGTGGGGCTCACGGTCGCGGAACCCTCGGAAGTCCCACGCGAACGGTGCGCCGGGATGCGCCGCTATAGTGGTGCGCATGTCCCGAGACTGAGGCGCCGATCATGATGCCCAACCGCGTCACGCTGGTTGAAGTGGGCCCGCGCGACGGCCTGCAGAACGAGAAGGAGCCGGTGTCCACCGCGGACAAGGTCCATCTCGTGCATCGGCTGCAGGCGGCCGGCCTGCGCGAGATCGAGGTCACCAGCTTCGTCAGTCCCAGGTGGGTGCCGCAGATGGCCGACAACGCCCACGTGATGGCCGGCATCCAGCGCAAGCCGGGCGTTCGCTACTCGGTGCTGACCCCCAACATGAAGGGTCTCGAGGCCGCGTTGCCGAGCAAGCCCGACGAGATCGTCGTCTTCGGTGCGGCCAGCGAGGCCTTCAGCCAGCGCAACATCAACTGCTCGATCGCCGAGAGCATCGAGCGCTTCGCACCGGTGGTCGCTGCCGCGCGCGAGGCAGGCGTCAAGGTGCGCGGTGCGGTCTCGTGCGCGCTCGGCTGCCCGTACCAGGGCGAGGTGTCGGCCGACGCGGTGGAGGAGGTCGTGCGGCTGATGAAGGGCATCGGCGTGCACCACGTCGGCATCGCCGACACCATCGGCGTCGGCACGCCGCGCAAGGTGCAGGCGGCGATGGAGCGCGCGCTGGAGCACTACCCGCTGGCCGAGGTCAGCGGGCACTTCCACGATACCTATGGCCAGGCGCTGGCCAACATCTACGCCTGCCTCGAGCTCGGGGTGCACACCTTCGACGCCAGCGTCGCCGGCCTCGGCGGCTGCCCGTACGCCAAAGGCGCCACCGGCAACGTCGCCACCGAGGACGTGGTGTTCATGCTCGACGGCCTGGGCATCGACACCGGCGTCGACCTCGACGCGCTGGTCGACGCCGGCGCCTTCATCTCCGACCAGCTCGGTCGCCCGCCGGTGTCGCGCGTCGCACGCGCGCTGCTGGCCAAGCGCGGCAAGGCTCTCGTCTGATGGCCGAGGCCGAGCGACCCGAGGGGTTCAAGCGCGTCGCGCAGGCGCTGGCGCAGCTGGGTCACGGCCATGCGCCGCTGTGGCTGGAGATCGCCGCGCGCACGTCGCAGGACGCGGCCGACGCGCTGGGTGTCGCGGTCGGGCAGATCGCCAAGAGCGTGATCTTCCGCCGCCGCAGCGACGACCGCGCGGTGCTGGTCATCACCTCGGGCGATCGCCGCGTCGACGAGGCCAAGGTCGGCGTGCTTGCCGGCGCGCTCGCGCGTGCCGATGCGGGCTTCGTGAAGGCGAGCACCGGCTTTGCCATCGGCGGGGTGGCGCCGCTGGCGCACGCGACGCCGCCGGTCACGCTGATCGACCGCGAGTTGTTCCGCTTCGCCGAGATCTGGGCCGCCGCCGGTCACCCCAACGGCGTCTTCAAGCTGACACCCGCCGAACTGGAGCGCTACACCGGCGCGCCGGTGGCCGACGTGGCTGAGCGCGGGCACGAGCCCGTGCCGGCGCACGGGCGAGTGCCTCGCGAAGCGGCCGGGCCTGCAGGACCGGACGTGGAGGGGGCGCCGTGAGCACCGACGCGGTCGCGGGCGGCGTGCCCTCCCCGTGCATCAATGTCTGCCGCATGGACGAGGCCAGCGGCTGGTGCGAGGGCTGCTTGCGCACGATCGACGAGATCGCGGCGTGGGGCAGCCTGGGCGACGACGACAAGCGCGCGGTATGGCGGAGGCTCGAGGAGCGGCGCGTGGTCTGGGACGCGGCGCGCCGCAGCGCGGAGGCGGCGCGATGAAGCGCATCGGCTTCTGGTTCGACGTCATCTCGCCGTTCGCCTACCTCGCGTTCGAGCACCTGCCGCAGGCGCTCGAGGGCTGCAGCTACGAAGTGCAGTACCGCCCGGTGCTGTTCGCCGGGCTGCTCGGTCACTGGGGGCAGAAGGGGCCGGCCGAGATCGCGCCCAAGCGCGCATGGACGTTTCGCCACATCGCTTGGCTGTCGCACACGCTGAACGTCCCGATCCAGACGCCGGCGACGCACCCTTTCAATCCATTGCCGCTGCTGCGGCTCGCACTGGCCTGCTGCGGCGCCGGCGACACACCGAACCGCCACGTCGTCGAAACGCTGATGCGCCACGTCTGGCGTGGCGGCGCCGAGGCCACCGACGGCGCGCGGCTGCGCGCGTTGAGCGAGACGCTGGCGCCGCGCCGCGACCCGGCCGGCGACGAGGTCAAGGGCGAGCTGCGCAAGTGGTCCAACGAGGCCGTGGCGCAAGGCGTGTTCGGGGTGCCGACGTTCGACCTCGACGGACGACTCTTCTGGGGCGTCGACGCGCTGCCGATGCTGCGCGCCGCGCTGCAGGGTGACGCCTGGTTCGACGGCCCGCAGTGGGATGCCGCCGGCATCGCGCCGCCGGGCGTGACGCGCTGACACCCAAGGACGAGGCCTGCCGAAGCCTCCCCTTGTCGGGCAGCCCTAAAGTGTGGCCTTTGGCTACCGGACGCCCGACCGCATGCGGCTGCTCCTGATCGAAGACGACGACATCCTCGGCGAGGGCCTGCGCGACTACCTGCGCGGCGAGGGTCACACCGTCGATTGGTTCCGCGACCTGCGCCATGCCGACGCGGTGCGCGGCGAGCCGTTCGACGTGTGGTTGCTCGACTGGCAGCTGCCCGATGGTTCCGGGCTCGAATGGCTGCGCGCGCGCCGCGCCAAAGGCGAGACGACGCCGGCGCTGATGCTGACGGCGCGCGATCGACTGAGCGACCGCGTCACCGGCCTCGACAGCGGTGCCGACGACTACCTGGTCAAGCCGTTCGCGCCCGAGGAACTGGCCGCACGCTTGCGTGCGATGGGTCGGCGCAGCGCCGGCATGGCCGACGCGCGCGTGCGGGTCGGCCCCGTGCTGATCGATCTGCAGGCGCGGGCCGTGTCGCGCGATGGCGAGCGCGTCGACCTCACGGCCCGAGAGTGGGCGTTGCTCGAGGCGCTGGCACTGCGCAGCGGCCGCATCGTGCTGAAGGGCGAACTGGAGCGCCTCGTTCACGGCTCGGACGTCGAGATCACGAGCAACGCGCTCGAGGTCCACATCTCGAGCCTGCGCCGCAAGCTCGGCCGCGATCTCATCGACACCGTGCGCGGACTCGGCTACCGCCTCGACGACTCCGGCGCGCGATGAGCAGGGGATTGCCGTCCAGCGGGGGCGCGCGCGGCGCCCGTGCACGGCTGCCGTCGCCCGGCGCGGCGGACGCTGCACCCCTGCCGTCGATCCGGCGCCGCCTTGCCCGCGCGATGCTGGTCGGCTCGATGCTCGCCGGACTGGCGGTGGCGGTGTCGGTGTGGTTGGCGGCGATCGAAGAGGTCGACGAGCTGCTCGACGACACGCTGCAGGCGTCGGCCGAGTTGATGGGTGCGCTGCTGCCGGCCGGTGGCGAATCGATCGCCGTCGCGGCGCCGAGCCGCTCCGACGAGCGCTTCGCGTGGCAGGTCGTCGACCCATCGCAGCGCGTGGTGATGCGCTCGCAGCGCGCGCCGGTGCAGCCGTTCGTGCCCGCGCCGGTGGCGGGCTTCGCCGACAGCGAGCAGTGGCGCGTCTACGGCCTCGCGCTGGGCCAGGGCGCGCGCACGCTCTACGTCGCGCAGACCCGCGCCGAGCGCGCCGAGGCGCAGTTCGAGGTGGCGATCAGTTCGGTTCTGGCTGCGCTGGCGGTAGGCCTGCTCACTTACTTCTGGCTCAGCGGGGTCGTGCGCCACGAGTGGGCGCCGGTGCAGCGCTTGTCCGACCGGCTGGCGGCGCACGAGCCTCTGGTGGCCGGGGCCACGCTCGGTCCGGCCGAGCGCGCCGAGTTGCGGTCGGTGCACCGCTCGATCGACCAGCTCGGCCATCGCCTGGCGCAGCGCCTGACGCACGAGCGCGCCTTCACGGCCCAGGCCGCGCATGCGTTGCGCACACCGCTGGCGGGCATCGACGCCCAGCTCGCGGTGTGCCTGCGCGAGAGTCCACCCGCGCTGCAGCCGCGGTTGCAGCGCGTGCGCGAGGCGGCCAGTCGCCTGCAGCGGGTGGTGGCCGCGCTGCTGACGCTGTTTCGCAGCGATGGCGAGCCGGTGCGCGACGCGATCGACCTGAACGCGCTGCTGCACCAGTTTCCGATCGAACGCCTGCGCATCGAGCTGCAGGCCGAGCTGCCGCTGCAGGCCGACCCCGACCTGCTCGCGGCGGCGTTGGCCAACCTGCTCGACAACGCGCAGCGCCACGGCGCGTCGCGGGTGATGGTGTCGACACCGTCGGCCCAGGTCGTGCGCCTGGACGACGACGGGCCGGGCGTGTCCGCCGAGCGGCGACAGGCGCTGCAGGCAGCGCTCGATGCGCAGGCCTATGACGACGTGCCGGGGCTCGGCCTCACGCTGGCGGACCTGGTGGCGCGCGCCCACGGCGGGCGGCTGTGCTTGCCGGCGCCGGCCGGCCAGGGCTTCGCCGTCGAGCTGTCGCTCGGGGCTGGCGGCTAGGCGGTCGTCGTCCGCGCAGCGGCACGATGCTGCAGGCGACGGCTCAACGCCGAGCCCCTTGCCTGGATGAAGGCGCGCAGCCTCGCGTCGTAATCGGGCCCGACCGCTCGCTGCACGGAGGGGCGTGCGCGCAGCGCGAGGCGCCACGCGCGCACCCTGGGCGTGGCGTCAAAGAACCCGAAGTCATCGATGCGTTCGAAGGTGTCGAAGTAGCGGAACGCTGGCGCGAACACCGCATCGACGATCGACAGGCGACGGCCGGCGAAGAAGGGCCCGCCGCCGAGCGCCGCCTCGAGGGTGATGAAGCGGCGCTCGAGCTCGTCACGGCGCAGCTGCAGCGAGTCATCGTCACCGGCGTTGTAGAAGGCGGCGATGCCGTTGAGCAGCGCCGAGCCGAATTCCATCCATGCGCGATGGCGGGCCCGCTGCAGGGCATCGCGCGGGTGCAGTCGCGGCGCAAAGCTGTCGTCGAGGTATTCGCAGATCACGGCCGACTCGAAGATCGACGTGTCGCCCACCAGCAGCACCGGCGTCTTGCCCAGCGGCGACACGGAGAGGAACCACTCGGGCTTGTGGGCGAGGTCGACATCGCGGCGCTCGAACGGCACCCGCTTTTCGTCGAGCACGATCGCGGCACGCTGAACATAGGGGCACAGCGCGTGGCTGATCAGGGTGAGGTTGGTGGACATGGCTCGTCGCTCGGCGCAACCGCGTCACTCGGCCGCACGCGGCGCGAAGCGCGCGCTGCGCGCCAGTGCCAACGCACCGTCGCCCGCAAGCCACAGCACGACCGACGCCAAGGTGAGGAATGCCGGGTACTCCCAGCCGCCGCCCTGAGCCACGTGCACCCAGCCGTTGGGGGCGTGCACCCACACCACGGTCAGCAGGATCGGCAACGACAGCACGGCGGCCTGGCGCGCGTAGACCCCCAACAGCAGGGCGGCTGCGACGGTGATTTCAAGCGTGAACACCGGCAGCACGAACGCGCCGGGAATGCCCACCGATTCGAAGTACTGCGCGGTGCCCGCAAAGGTGAACACCAGCGGCTTGAGCAGGGCGTGGGCGATCCACATCAGGCCCAGCGCGAAGCGCAGCAGCAACAGACCCCACGCGGTGGATGACACGGAGGCCACCGGCTTGGCGTCACGATGGGACAGGACAGCGGACATGGCAAGGCTCCAGCGATGGTCGATGAGGCGACGAATCTAAGATTGCGCAGATGCATTGAAAATAGGATCAAATGCAAGCCATGAATGCATCCATGCAACAAGCTGCGAGGAACCGCGAGCTCGGCGCGGCCGAACTCGCCCTGTTGCTGGCGCTGGTGCGCGGCGGCACGCTGGCGGCGGCCGGGCAGCTGGCCGGCGTCGACACGTCGACGGTGTTCCGCACCATGCAGCGGGCCGAGCGGGCACTCGGCCAGCGCCTCTTCGAGCGCTCACGGCAGGGCTACCGGGCCACCGATCTCGGACAGCGGCTGGCCGAGCACGCGGAACGCATCGAGGCCGAACTCGAGGCAGCCCGCTCGGTCGCTCAGTTGCGCGAAGGCGCGGTCAGCGGGCTGGTGCGCATCAGCACCACCGACACGCTGCTGCACGGGCTGCTGCTGCCGTCATTGCGTGCGCTGCGCGCGGCGCACCCACGACTGCGCCTGGAGATCCAGGCGCGCAACGAGCTGGCCAATCTCACTCAGCGCGAGGCCGACGTTGCTCTGCGAGCCACCGTGCGCCCGCCGCCGCACCTGGTAGGGCGCCATCTGGGGCCGATCCGCTCAGCGGTGTACATCGCGCGCTCGCTGGTGCCGCCGCGGCGTCAGGCGTTCGACCTGGCTGGGGCAGCCTGGCTGACGGTGGACGAGGTGTTGCCCGACCATCCTTCGGTGCGTTGGCGGCGCAAGCACCTGCCGCGCGTGGAGCCGGTGCTGCGCCTGAGCGGCGTGCAGGCGGTGTTCGATGCGGTGCGACAAGGTCTGGGCGTTGGCATCGCACCGCTGTTTCTGGCGCGATCCTGCAACGACGTGGTGGCGTTGACACCGCCGCTGGCCGAGTGTGAGTCACAGTTGTGGCTGCTCACCCATCCGGAGTCGCGCCATCTGCGGCGCATCCAGGCGGTGGCAGCGCACCTGGCCGAGACCGTCCAGTTGGATTGAGCGATGCGG
>DATIFD010000172.1:0-3725 GCA_035455385.1 Burkholderiaceae bacterium | reverse complement strand
GTCGATCGGGCCGTGGGTGCCGCGCCGCGGCGTGCGTAACCGACACACTCGTTACCCGGCCGGCGCTGCGCCGTGGCCGGCGAACCGATAGCGTTGCGGGTACCGCGGTGTCGTGCATCGAGGCCGCCGCGCGGACCTTCACCCGATGTTGAAACCTTCACTGCCAGCGCTGTTCACCGCTGTCGCCGCGACGGCGCTGATCGGCTGCGGCGGCGGCTCCGAAGCACCTGCGCCGGCGCCATCGAGCGGCACTGCACCCGCGCCGACGACGCCCGCGCCGAGCCCAGCACCGACACCAGCGCCAGCCACCGGCAACCACACGATCGCGAGCGTCGAATTCGCGCAGTCGATGGTGTTCGCCAGCGATGACCCGGAGCTCGTGCTGGCCGGCAATCGCGCGGCGCTGGTCAAGGTCAACGTCGTCGCGCCGAGCCAGCCCGCCAGCATGCCGAGCGGCGTGGTGCGCATCGTCGACGCAGGGGGTGTGCAGCTGGCCGAACTGCCGCTGTCTGCCCCGAGCGGCAACTTGCCCAGCGTGGCGCCGACCCGGCCGAGCTTTGCCGACAGCTACTGGGCGACGATCCCGGCGGCGCTGGTGCGTAATGGCATTCGCCTGACGCCGTCGTTCTCGCCAGCGGCGATCAACGCGCTGACCGTGGCGCCGCGCGTCGGCGGCAGCGTGGCGCTCGGCGTGGTCACCGTGCCGGTGCAGATTGCGGGAACGGTCGGCCTGGTGGTGGCCGACGCCGAGAACTACCTGCGGGCGCGCCTGCCCGCAGCGCAGCTCGCGCGCGCCGACCACGCACCGATGGTGTCCTCGCGGGTGACCGCGCTGCCCACCACCGCTGACGAATGGAGCACCGCCTTCAGCACCATCCTCGGCGAGGTGGACGACCTGCACCTGCTGGAGAACGCGTCGTCGCGCACGCTGTACTTCGGCTTCATTCCCAAGCGCACGTCGGGCCTGGCCGGCGTGGGCTATCGCCCCGGCAATGCGGCGGTCGGCTTCGATCTGCCGAGCAATCCGACGGCCGTGCGCGAGACGATGGTGCACGAGATCGGCCACAACCTCAGCCTGCGCCACGCGCCGTGCGGCGACCCGACGAGCCCCGATCCGAACTATCCGTACCCCAACGCGGCCATGGGTGCCGGCAGCCGCTTCATCTGGGGTTTCGATGCCACGACCAGCCGCTTCATCGATCCGACGCCCAGCACCATGCACGACGTGATGAGCTACTGCAGCGGCAACTGGTTCTCCGACTACAACTACCGACTGATGCAGGTCTACCTGACGCCGTCGGACCGTACGCTGACGTCCGATGCGGGGCGCGTGCAGGCTGCGGCGGCCAGTGGCGAGCAGGATCTGCTCGTGATCAGCGGCGAGGTCGACGGGGCCGGGGTGTTGCGCCTGAATCCGCTGAAGGCGACCAGCGGCACACCGCGTCCACCCGATGCGGGGCCGTATCTGTTGCGCATCACCACGCAGAGCGGCGCGGTGACCGAGCAACCCTTCGCGAGCCGCGAGATCGACCACGACGGCACGCGCCAGCGCTTCGGCTTCACGCTGGCCGATCCGGGTGCGATCGAGCGCGTCGACGTGTTGCGCGACGGTCGTTCGCTGGTGCAACGGGTGGCTCGCGTGCATCCGCAGGCGGCCACGCCCGGCGTGCCGACGGTGCAGGCCAGCGAGCAGGGCGGCACGCTGGTCGTGCGCTGGGATGCCGCGCGCCTGCCGTACCTCACGGTGAGCCATATCGGCAAGGCGCGCACGGTGATCGCGCTCGATGCACAGGGCGGCAGCGCGACGCTGCCGACCGCGCAACTGCCTGCCGGCGGGCAGTTCGAGTTCGGCCTGTCCGACGGGCTCAACGTCCAGCGGGTCCGTCAGAGCCGTCCGTAGCGCAGCCGGTCGCGCCGCGACCGCCTACAGAACGCGACCGGGATTCAACGTGCCATGCGGGTCGAGTGCCTGCTTGATCGCCTTCATCATCGCCAGCGCCACCGGCGACTTGCGCTCGCGCAGTTCGTCGCGCTTGAGCGTGCCGATGCCGTGCTCGGCCGAGATCGAGCCGTCGCACGCCACCACCGCGTCGTAGACGATGCGGTTGACGGCCGCCTCGTGCTGGTCGAGAAAGGCCTGCGCCCGCACGCCCGGCGCGGGCTGCAGGTTGTAGTGCAGGTTGCCGTCGCCGAGGTGGCCGAAATTGACCACACGGCTGCCGGGGAAGGCAGCCTGCAGCGCTGCATCGGTGCGCTGCACGAAGCCGGGAATCGCCGACACCGGCAGCGCGATGTCGTGTTTGATGTTCGGCCCTTCGAGGCTCTGCGCCAGCGGAATCGACTCGCGCACGTGCCACAGCGCACGCGCCTGCGCCACGCTCTCGGCCAGCACCGCGTCGCCGATGCAGCCGTCGTCGAGCGCGGCCTGCAGCAGTGCCTCGACGCGCGCGCGCGCCTGCGCCTCGCTGTGCGCGTCGGCGCAGTCGAGCAGCACGGTCCACGCCGCGCCCGGCAGCGGCCGCGGCAGCTGCGGGAAGTGGCTGGCCACGAGCTCCAGCGCGGCCACCCCCATCACCTCGAAGCCGGTGAGCGCGGCGCCGAGCTGTCGGCGCGCCAACTCGAGCAGCGCGACGCAGGCCGACAGGTCAGCGCACGACGCGAACGCGGTGAGCTGCGCCGCCGGCAGCGGGTGCAGCTTCATCGTCGCAGCGGTGATGATGCCCAACGTTCCTTCGCTGCCGATCATCAGATCGCGCAGGTCGTAGCCGGTGTTGTCCTTGCGCAGACCGGTCAGTCCGTTCCAGACCTCGCCCCGCGCGGTCACCACCTCCAGGCCCAGGCACAGCTCGCGTGCGTTGCCGAAGCGCAGCACCTGCGTGCCGCCTGCATTGGTGGCCAGGTTGCCGCCGATCGTGCAACTGCCCTCGGCGGCGAGGCTGAGCGGAAACAGCAGCCCCTGCTCGACGGCGGCGTCCTGCGCGGCCTTGAGCACGCAACCGGCCTCGAGCGTCATCGTCGCGTTCGCGCGATCGATCGCACGCACGCGGTTCATGCGCTGCAGGCTCAGCAGCACCTGGCGGCCGCTGGCGTCGGGCACGCCGCCGCCCACCAGCCCGGTGTTGCCACCCTGCGCGACGATGCTCGCCCCCGCGTCGGCGCAGGCCCACACCACCTGAGCGACCTCGGCGGTGCCGGCCGGTCGCACGACCGCCAGCGCCTTGCCGCGCCAGCGCTTTCGCCAGTCGAGCTCGTAGGCGGAGAGGTCGCCGTCGGTCAGCACCTGGCCGGCGCCGACCGCCGCGCGCAGCGCGTCGAGCAGCGCCGCGTTCATGCCGGCAGTGCGGGCCGCGTGCGCGTGCGGCTGCGCACGTGCACCACGCAGGCCGCGAACAGCAGAGCGCACAACACCAGCTCCAGCCACGCCAGCTGCGCCGACACGCCGCGCTCGGTGGCCGCGCGCAGCGCACCTTCGGCGACGTACAGCCACACCAGCAGACTCAATGCGCGCACGCTCGCCAGCCGCCACGCCCACACACCGGCCAGCGGCCACGCCAGCGGCAGCACCTTGAGCGCCAGCGAGCGCATGCCGGTGGGCGCGAGCCACAGCTCCCAGGCGACGCCGAGCACGATCAGCGCGACCAGCAGCACCAGCATCGCGCTGCGCGAGGCGACAGCCTGCGACGGCATGTTCGCCAGGGGTTCGCTCGACATGGGCTGGCATGATA
>DATIFD010000171.1:0-3142 GCA_035455385.1 Burkholderiaceae bacterium | reverse complement strand
CCGGTGAGCAGTTGCAGCGCGCGCACCACGCCGCCGGTGTCGACGGCGCTGCCGTCGAACGTGATCGTGCCGCTCACCGTCTGCTGGTCCGACACCGGGGGAAGGATCGGGAAGGCGACGCTGTTGACCGTGGTGGACGAGCCCGCGTACGAAGGCACACCGGTCACGATGGCGGTCGAATGGCCGTTGGCCGTGACGACGAGGTCGTAGGTGCCCACCGGCACCGGATAGAGCTCGAACCTCAGGTTGCCGCCGCTGTCGAGCACCGGCGGCGTGGCGCGCACGACCTCGCCGTGGGCCTGCACCGAGACCGTCGCACCGGCGGTGGCCAACGATGGATCGAGCCAGCCCTGGATGCGCTGGCCCGCCGGGTACAGGATCGGCAGCACCGACAGCACCGGCTTGAGCAGGATCTTGCCCGAGTTGCCGGCCTTGACGAACGACTTGCAGGCGTCGAAGTCGATCGCGAAATCCGCCTCCTGCCCGGCCGGCACGGTGAGGTTGACGTTCATCTTCAAGCCGCTCTGCTGCGCGCTCGGCGTCGTCAGCGGGACGATGGACCCGCCCGTCGGCTTGATCGCGTTGGCGTACGGATTGCCCGTCGTGTTGTCGGCCAGCACGAGTCGCATCTGGCTGTAGGTGCCTGCCGGCAGCTGCACCTCGCCCAGCGGCACCAGCACGCCGTTGGTCAGCGTCAGCAGGTCCACGCGCAGCGGCTGCGGCGCGGGCAGAGGCGTCGGCGACGGTTGTGGCGCAGGCAACGGAAGGTCGACCCAACCGGGATCGCCGTCGTTCGCCGTCGCGTCGCGGTGGACCCTGACCTTCTCGACGGTGACCCAGGCGTTGTCGTAGCCGCACGCCGGGTTGTCGGTGAGCGAGATGCGCAGCGTGCCCATCGGCGTGGCGCCGCCCGACCCCCCGCCGGCTGTGCCACCGGTGCCTCCGACCGCCGTACTGTCCCCGCCCCCACCGCAGGCGGCCAGGGCCACGACCGCCAGACCCATGATCCAGGGACGAAGGGACTTCAGGCTCATGGATGTCTCCACAACGGCCGCACACAAAAGGGCCTTATGCACATCCTATTCAGGAACGGCGCTGCGCCGACGCAAGTCAGGTGTTCGTCCCCCCGGTCCACGGGGGGTCTCGCTGACCGGCGGCGCGACGCGTCGCGCCGCCGGATCAGAACGTCATGTGCGCGCGCGGCCCGCCGGGGTGGCCTGGTGGTGAAAGGTGTAGCGGCCGAGCTCGCGCTCGCCGGCGTCGTCGACCGCGAGCAACTGCACCACGAAGTCGTGCGACGCCAGCGGCCGCACGAAGCTCATCTTCGGCGCGAAAAGCACCTCGCCGCTGGCAGCATCGAACGGGATGTCGTGCAGCCGCTCGGGCTGCCCGGGCGCAAACGAGAACGTGAACACCGCGTCGACCCGCGACACGCCGGCCAGCGGCGCGTCGAGCCGGCTCACCAGCTGGTCGTCGCCGGGCGCCAGCGCGCACACCACGCTGCCGTTGCGCGGCACCCGGTACTCGTGCACCTGGTGGCCCGCGGCCTTGAGCCGCTCGACGAACGCGCCGGTCACCATCGAGGCCACCTCGCCGCGCGCGAACGCGTCGCGCACGCCGCGCGACAGCGCGATCACGTCGTCGAGCACGGCGCCGCAGTCGTCGCAGGCCATCAGGTGCGCGTCGATCGCCTCGGTCGCATCGGCATCGGTATCGCCGAGCCAATAGTCGAACAGCGCGTCGCGGTCGAGGTGCTCGCTGCTCATGCCGCCCTCCTCACGCCCGCGTCGACGCAGCGGCGCAGCTTGTCGATGCCGCGGTGGCGGATCACACGCACGTTGCCGGCGCTCAGGCCGAGCGAGCGGCCCACCGCGTCGGCGGGCTGCTCGTCGTAGAAGCTCATGATCAGCACTGCGCGCTCGCGCTCGGGCAGCCGCTCGAGGCAATTCGCGACGCGCAGGTGGTCGAGTCGCGGCGCCAGCAGCGGCTGCTCCACCAGCGGCAGCTCGTGCGCGTGACGCCGCAGCAGCTCGTCGCGCCGCTGCTCGCCGCGCCGGTGGTCGATCACCGTCATGCGGCAGCTGCCGAGCACGAACGACACGATGCGCCGCGGCTCGTCGATGCGGCCGCTGCGCAGCTTTTCGATCGCCAGCGCCATCACGTGCTGTACCAGGTCGTCGGCGGCATGGTCGTCGCGCAGGTGGCGCTGGCCGTAGCGGCGCACGCGCGGCGCCAGCAGCCGGTAGAGCTGCGCCTCGGCGTCGAGCGCGGCGCCGGGCGGCGCGCTGGCGATGCGCAGCGCCAGCAGCGCCTCGGGGCCGTCGAGCACGGGGTCGAGGTCGGCGGCGGTGCGGGCATCCACGCGCCAAGCATAGGCGCAAAGCCGCGCGAAAAAAATCCGTAACGCCGCTGCGGCTGGCGACACAACCCGGGCTCAACCATCTTCGGAGGACCCATGGTCACCAACCCGCAGTCGGGCACCAACGTGCACGAGATCGCCAAGGACATCTACCGCATCAACACGCCGATCGCGCTGCCCGACGGACAGGCCTTCAGCTTCAACCAGTACCTGCTGGTCGACGACGCACCGCTGCTGTTCCACACCGGCCCGCGCCAGCTGTTCGCGCTGGTGCGCGAGGCCATCGCGTCGGTGATGCCGGTGGAGCGGCTGCGCTACGTGGGGCTGTCGCACACCGAGGCCGACGAGTGCGGCTCGATCAACCAGTTTCTCCAGGCGGCGCCGCAGGCAGTGCCGCTGTGCAGCCAGGTGGCGGCGATGGTGTCGATCGGCGACCTGGCCGACCGGCCGCCGCGCGCGCTGGCCGACGGCGAGCGGCTCGTGCTCGGCCGCCACGAGATCCAGTGGTTCGACACGCCGCACGTGCCGCACGGCTGGGACTGCGGGCTGCTGATGGACCGCAGCACCGACACCTTCTTCTGCGGCGACCTGTTCACGCAGGGCGGCATCGGCGAAGAGGCGCTCACCGAGCGCGACATCCTCGGGCCGAGCGAGGCGTTCCGGCAGCCGATGGACTACTTCGCGCACGCGCCGCAGACGCGCGCGGTGCTGCACCGGCTGGCCGGCGAGCAGCCGCGCACGCTGGCGTGCATGCACGGCAGCGCCTGGCGCGGCGACGGCGCG
>DATIFD010000170.1:0-16404 GCA_035455385.1 Burkholderiaceae bacterium | reverse complement strand
ACGAGCGATCGGGGTCGACGACGGTGAAAGGCCGTGTCCAGTCGGTGTCGTGGGCCACCGCAGCTCGCTCGGGCGGGCCCGGCGTGTACGGATGCACCGCGAATCCGTCCAGCGTGCGCGGCAGGCCTGCCTGCAGGTACCAGTAGTGCACGACCCACAGGTCATCGTCGGTGAGCAGTTTGACCGACGGATCGAAGTCCTTCACTGCCCGCACGGCCGCGGCGACCATTCGCACGTAGTGGTCGACCCAAGGCGATGGCGCGCGCCCGTTCCAGGCGCCGCCGAGCGCTTTGGCAAAGACCGAGTTGTGTGGTTCGTTGCCAAGCTCGAGCACGAAGCGCACGCCGGCCGCGCGCAGGCGGCGCGCGACGTGCAACGCAAAGTCACCGAAGGCGCGCGGGTCATAGGGTGCCGCGGGCCCGCCGCCGTAGGCGCGCGGATTGCCCAGCGTCAGCAGGGCGACCAGACCGATGTCATGCTGCCGATAGAACTCGAGCTGACGCGCGAACGCGGGATCGAAGTCCTCGTAGCGGCCAGGCGACGGTTCGATGCGCGGCCAATGCACTGCGTCGCGCACCCAGCGCACCCGCAGGTCGAGAAGCGACGGAAGTTCGCGCATCGGCTGGCCCTGCGAGAACTTCACGCCCAAACCGATCATGTCGCCCAGTGGCCGGCGCGCCGGCGCGGCGCAAGCGGCCCGCGCGGGCGACCACCATGCCGCGCACGGCGACGCGAGCAGGGCACGGCGCGCGGGGCTGAAGCGAACGGTGTGCGGCATGCCCGATCTGCGGGCACGCCGCGTGCCCGCTCGGGCGTTGACGTGTTCTTTCGTGCCGGAGGGCAACGATGAAGCAACCAGTTCGGCGGGCCAGGCCCGCGCTACACGCCGCAGGTCTGCTATGCCTGTGTCTGGTCGGGCGCGCGGCACATTGCGAGTCGAGTCCGTTGCGGCTCGGAGCCGGCGTGGCATACAACCGTGACGACAACGTGTTCCGTGCACCGACCGGGGAGGAGGTAAGCGACAACTACAGCACCGTGTCGCTGTTCGGTGCGCTCGACGAGACGATCAGCCGGCAGCGGGTGAACGCGAAGGTCCGACTCAACCGCAATCACTATCGTGAGCGACACGACCTCGACCACACCAGTGGCGACGGCGATCTGCACTGGACGGGCGAGACCGTCGGGCCGTTGTCGTGGGACATCGCATACATCGGGCGCCGCGGGCTTACGTCGTATGCCACCGTGGTGGATCCAGCGCAACGCGTCCCCAACGTCGAGACCAACCAGCAGGCCAGTGCGGCCCTGCAGCTCGGATTGCAGTCGCAGTGGGTGGCGGGCCTGACCCTGGCGCACCGGCGCATCGACGAGACGGCACCACAGTTCGTGTCGAGCGAGTTGCGGGTCGATTCGGCTGGAGCCAACCTGCTGTGGAACCCGCTCGGGCCCGTCAGTCTCAGCATCGGGCCACGCTTCAGCCACGGTCGCTATCCGCAGGCGCGGGACCTCGGCGACGGTGCATTCCTGGCCGACGAGTTCGATCGCCGCGACCTCGACTTCGGCCTCAAGTGGGTGCCCGACGGGGCAAGCACGCTCAATGCACGCTTGAGTCTGACGCGGCAGACCTTCGACGTGCTCGAGGATCGCGACTTCGACGGCGCCACCGGACTCGTATCCTGGACCTGGCAGGCGACCGGCAAGACCAAGTTGCAGGCCGTGCTGACCCACGACACCGGCAGCGAGACCAGTTTCTTCACCTCCGACGTGTTCGGCAGCTCACAGCGCGGGACCAGCGACAGCAGCCAGTCCACCACGCTTGCCGCGCTGCGCATCGACTACGAGGCCACGGCCAAGGTCTCGTTCGGAGTCAGTGGCAGCTATGCGAGGCGTCACCTGTCGGCCAGTTCGCAGCTCGATGGCGGAACCCCCATCGCTGACGAGTCGGGCAACGAGCGCAGCGGCCGCGTGGCGTTGGCGGTGCGCTACGCGCCGACCCGCAACGCGTTGCTCAGTTGTGATGTCGGGCGCGAGCGCCGCAGCACGGATACCGCGCTGTCGTCGCCGTATCGCGCGACCACGGGCGGTTGCGCCGCGCAGTTCGCCCTCGATCTCTGAGGAGAACCGTCAGAAGAGGCTCTCGCGGACGTAGACGACGTCGCCGTCGCGCAGCAGCGAGGTGAGCTCGGCCTCGTAGGCCTGCACCTTGCCGCTGGCGTCGCGCCGGTGCACCTGCACGCCGCGTTGGGTGCCGCGCGCGGTCAGGCCGCCTCCAGCGGCCAACGCCTTCATGACGTTCATGCCGCGTTCGAGGCGCACCGGACCCGGCTTCTGCACTTCGCCGTAGATGTAGACCATCGGCGCGCGGTCGACGAACAGCACGTCTCCATTCAGCAGCACCGGGTCTTCGCCGCCGGGCCGGGTTCCGTACAGCGCTGGCACGTCGACTTGGGTGCGGAACGGCTGTCCGTTGCGTTCGCCGGTCAGCGTGACGACATCGCTACCGTCCTGGGCGATGCCGCCGGCCAGCGCGAGCAACTCGGACAATCGCATGCCGACCAGGTCGATGGCGTAGCGTCCGGGCTTGTTGACGTGTCCGAGGGCCGACACCTGGTTGCCGCGCACCTGCGTGACCATCACCGTCACCTGCGGCTGCTTGATGAACTGGCCGTCGTGCAGTCCCCGCGCGATCGCCGCCTCGGCCTGCGCGACGGAGAGGCCGCCGAGCCTGACCGTGCCCAGCAACGGGTAGGTGATGGTGCCGCTCTCGGTCACGCGGGTGTCCAGCGTGAGGTCGGGGCTCTGATAGACGGTGATGTGCAGGACGTCGCCCGCGCCGAGCACGTAGTCGCTCGAGGCCTGCGCGGCACTGACGGACGGCCCCGTCAACACGGCGAGGATCCACAGCAGCCGGATCACGAACGGGATGCGATGGCAAGGGTCGGCAGGCTTCATGTCCGGAGTGGGGCAATCGGCGTGCCTGTGGCGCCGTCGACGCGGCTTGCGGCAAGGTTTACAGCCACGGAGTCAGGCACGCCGTTTGCCCGTGACGGGGTGTCGTGCCGAGCACCGCGGCCATCGGCACACCGTGACTGCGTTGGGGGTACGCTGTGCACGTGAGCGAAAGGTCTGACATCAGACGCCTCAGTCGCCGCTTCGGTCGCTTCTCGCACCTGTGGCCGAAGGCGTCGCTGCGCACCTACCTGTTTGCGATCGTCCTGGTCGCCACGCTCCCGGTGGTCGCACTGATGGCGGTTCAGGTCTGGCGCGACATGAAGGCGGGCGAGCAGCGCACCTGGCGCGAGCTTGAGCGAACGGCCTCGGCGACCTCGCAGAGCATCGCGCGTGAACTCGCGTCGTCAGTAGAGGCACTGACGCTGCTCGGTCGGACCACACTGACGGCCAACCGCGATACGGGCGAGTTCGATCAGCTGTTGCCGCAGGTGCCGCGCCTGCGCCCGAGTTGGGGAGGCCTGTTCCTGCTCGATGCGCAGGGAAAGGTGTTGCGTGCCATCTCCGCTGAGCAGCCCGACCGCCCGGAGGCGTCCTTCGCCTTCGACGAGGCCGGCATGGCACGACTGCGCGCGGCCTCAGGAGCAGCCGTCTCGAACCTGCTCAGGCGGGGCCGCGACGCGCGTTTCACGACGGCGATCACGGTGCCGGTGGAGGCGGGCGCGCGGCCGCGCTACACCCTCGGAGCCTGGATCGATCAGGTCACCTGGCAGGACCTCCTGCTGACTTCGGTGCCGCCGCAAGATGGCTTCCTGAGCCTGGTCGATCGCGACCGACGCGTGCTGGCCGACACGCGCTGGCCTGACCGTCCGCTGGGGCGTGCGCTGCCGGCGGCGACGATCGCGATCATGGGGCGCCTCCCCGAGGGCACCGAACAACTGCAATTGTTGGCCGACGAGCCGGTCTACAGCGCGTGGAAGGCAGTGCCGGCGGCAGGCTGGACGCTGGTCGTCAGCGTACCGGCAGCGCCGCTCCAGGCCGCCTTGCGCCGCACCGTCGTGACCACGGCGGCGGGCGCGGCGGTATGCCTGGCGCTGGGTTTGTACTGCGCCTTCGTCATCGCGCGTCACCTCGCGGCGCCGCTGCAACGCCTCGTCAACGGCGAGCACCCCGAGAGTTCGGCGGACATTGTGGTGCGTGAGGTGGCTGCGCTGAGCGACTCGCTGCAGGCTGCACACGAGCGCGATCTGGCGGCGCGCCAACGCCTGCAAGCCACCGTGGCCGAATTCGAGACGCTGTTCAACGGCAGCCCGACCGGGCTCGCGTTCGCCCACGATGCGCAGTGCTGCGTGGTGACGAGGAATCCGGCCATGGACGAGCTGTTCGGGGTGCCCCCCGGTGAGCCGGCTGCCGACATCGAGGTCCTTCATCGGGGACAGCCGCTGGAGCCCGGAATGCAGCCATTGCAGCGTGCGGCTGCCAGCGGCGCCCCGGTGCCACCCATGGAACTCGAGATCGTCGGCGGCGACCGACCGCGGCGGCACGTGCTCGCGCAGGCGGCACCGCTGCTGGATGCGCTGGAGCGGCCACGCGGAGCGATCGCCGTCTTTGTCGACATCACCGCCCGCGTGCGCAGCGACGCCCGATTGCGCGAGAGCCAGCATCTGGTCGATCTGGCCCAGGAAGCAGGTCGCGTGGGCTTCTTCCACTATCACCTGCAAGGCGACGTGCTGCATTGGAGCGAAGGCCAGGCAAGCCTGTTCGGTCTCGGCGACGACGCCCCCGAGCGCCAGCCCGGCAGCACCCTGCGCCGCTGGATCCGGCGCATCGAACGCGAGGATCGGTTGCGCCTCGTGCGGCGCCTGCGCCACATGCTCGCCGTGGGCCAGCAGAAGGACACGCTCGAGTATCGCGTCCAGTTGCCGAACCAGTCGACGCGCTGGCTGTCGAGCCGGGTGCTCGTCGTCCACGGGCCAGCGGGTCGCCCCGAGCAGCTCATCGGAGTGAGTGTCGACATGACCGACGAAAAGCTGGCCCAGCGCGAGCGCGCTCGTGCCGCCGCACTCGAGCGGTCGGCGCGCATCGAGGCCGAGGCCGCGAGTCGCGCCAAGGATGAGTTCCTGGCGCTGCTGGGGCATGAGCTGCGCAACCCGTTGAGCGCGATCGCTGCGGCGATCGAAGTCCTGGACCGCGTGCCGGCACAGTCGGAGGTCGCCGTCAACGCGCGCAGCGTAGCGGCGCGCCAGACGCGCCACCTGGCGCACATGATGAACGACCTGCTCGACGTCGGCCGTGTCATCTCCGGCAACGTGCTGCTGGTGCGACGCCCGATCGACCTGGCGCAGGTCGCGCAGCGCGTCATCTCGACGTTGGAGGTGACCGGCGACGCGTCGCGCCACGCGCTGACGCTCGATCCGCTGTCTTCCGCTTGGATCGACGGCGATGCCACCCGGATCGAACAGGTACTGAGCAACCTGGTCACGAACGCAATCAAGTACACGCCGCATGGCAGCCACGTGGGCATCGGTGTCACGGCGGTTGCCGACGAGGTGATCCTCAGCGTGTGCGACAACGGACCAGGCATTCCCGCGGACCTCCTGCCGCATGTGTTCGACCTCTTCGTCCAGGGCGAGCGCTCGCTCGACCGTGGCGCCGGCGGGCTTGGCATCGGACTCACGCTCGTCCGGCGCCTGGTCGAGTTGCATGGAGGAACCGTCCACGCGGACAGCTCTCCCCGCGGCACGCGCTTCGAGATCCGACTGCCGAGCATTCCGGCACCGGCACTCGATCTGATCGAGGCCCGTCGCAGCGAGGCTCGCCGTCGACGCATCGTGTTGATCGAGGACAACGCGGATGTTCTCGATGGCCTGCGCACGACGCTCGAACTCGATGGCCACACGGTGTCGGTGGCCAGCGACGGCGACCACGGGCTCAAAGCGGTGATCGACGCATGGCCCGACGTGGCAATCGTCGACATCGGTTTGCCTGGAATGACCGGTCTCGAAGTCGCGCGGCGCTGCCGTGCCGCCGGCTATGGTGGCGTGATGATCGCGTTGTCGGGCTATGGACGCAGCATGGACGTACGGCAGGCCTTCGAAAGCGGATTCGACTCGCACCTCGTCAAGCCGGTGGATACCACGGAGCTGCAACGACTGATCGTCAACACATGAAGCGATTAGGGGCTTCGGTGGCCCGAGCGTGGTGCAAGGTGTATCTCATGGTTTCGCAGGTAACCGATGTTCCTTCGCGTCGACTGAATGGCCCGACTGGGATCAAATCGACTTCCGGTTTGAATAGCAGAGAGTGTGAGGAGACAGAGCACCGTCACACCGAGCATTCATGGCCATGACCCACGCGCTGATCGTCGATGACGACGCCGATGTCTCCGACATGATGGCGGCGCTTGTCGCGGCGGAGAGTTGTACCGTCGCCACTGCCCGCTCGCTGCGAGATGCACGCCGGCAGATCTCGTTGCAGCAGCCGGACATCGTGTTGCTCGATCTCAAGTTGCCCGATGGCGACGGGATGAGCCTGTTCGACGATCCCGAGTTCGCTGCGCAGTCCGAAGTGGTCCTCATCACCGGGAACGCGAGCATCGAGACATCGATTCAGGCATTGCGAGTCGGGGCGACCGACTACCTGATCAAGCCGATCAGTGCCAAGCAGCTGCGAGGTGTGCTATCGCGCGCGATGAGACCGGCCTCGATGCAGGCAGAGGTTGCTGCGATGAACGCGCGCTGGCAGGACACCGGGCAGTTTGGTCATCTGTGGGGCCGATCGTCCTCGATGCAGTTGGTGTACCAGCAGATTTCACGGGTGTCGGGGACCGCGCTTAGCGTTTTCGTCACCGGCGAAAGCGGCACTGGGAAGGAACTGGCGGCGCGCACCGTGCATGACCTCAGCCGCCGATGCAAGCATCCCTTCATCGCCGTCAACTGCGGTGCGATCTCCTCCAACCTTATCGAGAGCGAGCTGTTCGGTCACGAGAAGGGCAGCTTCACGGGAGCTGACCGGCAACACCTCGGCTTCTTCGAGCGAGCGCACGGCGGCACGCTGTTCCTCGACGAAGTCACCGAAATGCCGCTCGATCTGCAGGTCAAGTTGCTGCGCGTGCTCGAGACTGGCACCTTCATGCGGGTCGGCTCGACCCGCGTTCAAGAGGCTGACGTGCGAGTGATCGCGGCCAGCAACCGGCCGCCATCGACGGCAGTGGCAGCTGGCCACCTGCGCGAGGACTTGCTGTATCGCCTTAATGTCTTCCCGCTCCAGTTGCCGCCGTTGCGCGAGCGCCCGGACGACGTGGCCCTGCTTGCCGACCACTTTCTGGCCGACGTCTCCGCGCGCGAAGGGACGGTCAAGCGCTTCTCGCCGGTGGCGCTCGCCAAGCTGGCGGCGTACAGCTGGCCGGGGAACGTGCGCGAACTGCGCAATGTGGTTCAGCGCGCCTACGTGATGGCATCGGATTCACTGATCACAGGCGAATTCCTGCCCAGCGAACCGCGCGGGCGCAGCACAAGCAGCGCGGCGGGTGACGGCGTCGAGTCGATCACAGTACGTGTCGGTGCGTCGATCGCGCAGGCCGAACGTCAGCTCATCTTGGCAACTCTCGAGCGCTATGGGCACAACAAAGAGCGCACCGCGGCCGTGCTGGGCGTGAGCCTGAAGACACTGTACAACCGGCTCAAGGAGTTCGCCGCCGAGTCGCCGGACAAGAGCCCAGGCGCCGTGGACCGCGGGTCCACACTTGGATAGTCAGGTGTGAATCGCGTCGTCCAACCTCAGACTGCAAGTATCGGCGGTTGCGCGCTCCCGCAGTCGGGATTCATCGGTGCTGGTCAGCACTTGCGAAGCCCGCCGCGCGCGCGGGCTTCGTTGCGTGTGGGCGAATCTCAGCGCAGCCAGCGCTTCAGCGCGTCCCAGACGATCGGCGGCGTGAGCTGTCTTGCCCACATCCGCAGTCGATCGGCACGGGCGACGAACAGATAGACGCTCGACGTGTGCCCGCGTGGGCGACCGGTGCCGGCGGTGTTGGTGTAGTAATAGGTCGCAAGCGAACGACGCGCCCGGCCCTCGGGGAGACTGAGTGGTGCGGGGTGGCCGTGGAAATGCGTTGCGCCGTTGCACATCAGCACGGTGCGGCCGAGCACCGGTTCGATGCGGCGCACGCAGCGCGAGCGATCGGCGTCCCAGAGCTCGAGTGCGCCGTTCCATGCCGGGTCCCAATCCTCGTTGAGGTAGGTGAGCAGCACCATGCGGTTCTGCAGCCCGGTGCAGCCGCTGAGCTCGAAGTCGCGGTGCACCGCGAACCGGCCACCGCGCCGCGACTCGTGCAGCCCTCCGTTGTGCAGCGAGGTGTCGGCGATCAGCTCCGGCACCTGGGTGATCGACGCCAGCAGCTCGACGAACCACCCCGAGTTGACCAGCCCGAAGTAGATCTGCCCGGCCGGCCCGAGTACCGGGTTGCGCGGCGAGCGCACGGTGTTCTCGTAGCCGCGATTGAGATCGCGCTCGTCGCGGAACGGGTAGAGGTCGAACTCCTCGCGCACCAGGCGCAGGAGCGTAGGGTGGAACCAGCCGTCGGCGACCAGATGCTCGAACGGACGTGCGGCGCGCAACTCGGCGCCGAGCGCGGCGCGGCGGGCGGGGTCGAACAGGTGGGCATCGACCAGCTCTGCAAACGCAAGCCGAGTGCCGCGGATCTCGACATGATTGGTCCCCGCCGGTCGGCGCACGTGCGCCGACCGGCAGTGCCGCGCGCAACCAAGCGCCGAGCGCTGCGCGCTGGGCGAGACAAAACAGGTGGGCATCGACCAGCAAGGGCAAGCCGCGTGCCGCGGATCACCGGGGCATAGGAATCTCAGACGCCCCGGCAGCAAGAAAGCCCAGCAAGGCCCGAAACGGCCTCGGCACCGATCTGCGGCGGCCTGAAGTGCGTATTTCAGCCCAACGTGGCGCCCATTTGACCCGATCGTGGACGTGTTTCAGACGAGTACCGGCAACGCGAATCCGGCCAGATCGCGATCGACTTCGCCGTTCGGTGATGCATCGGTGCAATTGCGGATCCGGCGGCAGCGGAGGAGCGGATTCGGACCGGGAGACTCGTCAGACCGCTCCACAAGGAACCGGGCTCGCGACGATGGCCGCAAATTTGCTGGGGCGGTTCATGAAGGCGGTCATGTAGCGCTGGGGTTCGCCGGTTTCGAACGAGTGGCTGAACTCTGCAACGCTGGCGGCGATGGAGTCGTTCAGGCTGTGTTGCTCCCACGAGCGCAGTAACCTCTTCTGCTGGCGCAGGACCTGCTTGCCCAGACCAGCCAACGAACGGGCGGTGCCGTCGACGGCAGTGTCGAGGTCCGATAGCGCGACGCACCGGTGTACCAAGCCCCAGGAGAGCGCAGTGGCTGCGTCGATCGATTCGCCGGTCAGCAGCATCCATGCAGCGGGTGATTGACCGATCAATCGGGGCATCAGTGCCGCATGAATCACCGAGGGGATTCCGACGCGCACCTCGGGCATGCCGAACCGCGCATCCTCGCTGCAGGTCTTCCTTTCGTCAACCGAGCCACGACCGCAACCGGCCATACACCTCGGCGCTCGACAGCAGATCGAGGTGGCCTGTCTCGAAGACCACCGCCTGGCGGTCCGATGCAAACTCCAGATGACGATCGGGCTCGGGATGCTGGCCCAGCGCGCTCGCCACGGGCACCAGGCCATCGCCCAGCAGCTTGGCCTTCAGGCTGCCGGCCGCCGGCCCCAGGCTCGCGGCAATGGCAAAGCAGCGAGTCGGCTCCGGCAGACTCACCTGTGCGCAGCGGTACGTGCCATGGTCGCCAGCCGGCGCGCTCACGATATTGCCGAGCCGCAGGTCGTTGATGCCGGCGCTGCGCACCTTGCCCAGGTGCGCCAGCGGCGCCGCGTACGGGACTGCGCCAAGCAACAGCTCGACACCGTGACCGGCTCGCTCGAGCGGCGCACCCTGGTGCGGCGTACCCAGGCAGATCAGATCGTTGACGCGTGCAGGCCAGCGCAACGCGCCACGCTGGATCAGCGTTCCGTGATGAACGGCGCTGCGCGCCACCAGGCCACCCATGCTGTGGCCGATCATGACCAAGCGTTCGATCGGCACCGGCCAGGCGTCATACAGGCGCTCCATCAGCTGCGCGAGGATGCGGCCGTTGGTCGACACACTCAGCCCGCTGTTGTAGTGAAGATAGACCGGCGTGTAGCCCAGCTCGCGCGCCAGCGCCTCGCCGTGATCGTGGCCCGCGCGCTGCCACTGCAGGTCGCTCATGCACAGGCCGTGCAGCAGCACGAGCAGTTTGTTCGTCGCGCCAGTCGCACGCGCGCGCATGGCGAATCGATCGAGCGGCACGGGCCGGCCGGATTGACGGAACGCCATCGTGATCGCCAGCGGATTGTCGGTCGCTGCGAGATAGTCGCCGAGCACGCCGTTGAGCGTCGCGACGACGGCTTCGCGTTCCGGCCGCGGCGGCAAGCGCGGATCGGGTGCCGCCAATGCCGGGCCCAGCAAGCCCAGCAAGGCATCGGCGCTGCCGCCCACCAGACGCGTGACGCCCCGCACGGTTTCGTACACGAGGCCGGTCACACCTCGGGTGCGTTCATCCTCCGGCGCCGCATCGCCGGACCTTCGCAACCGGGCCCCGTTCGCGATGCGGGCATGCATCGCTTCGACCAGGCTGGCAAGGCCTGCCACCGCGTCGGTGGTCAGACGGGCGGCGCCACGAAGATCGGCGGCTTGCAGGAGCGGTTGCGTCATTGTTCAGTGTGGCACGAAGCACCGGGCGTGTCGCTCGCCGGAGTCGTTCGAACCATGCCTGCGCGAACGACTCGCCCGGTGACCGGATCGACACGCAACCGGTGCGCCGCAGAAATAGCGCGACACTGCGCCCGGTTTCGGGTACATTGCGCCTGCTGATATGCACAAGACCGTTTGCTCGTAGGTCTTTCTTCCCGCTCCGGCGTTCTGCCGGCGGTCGAGTCGAATCCCTCTTGAAGATTTTCTTGGCGTCTCTTCGCTGGGCGCGCTGTTGCGCCCTGCAACTTCGATAGGAAATCGACATGACGACTCAAACCGGCACCGTGAAGTGGTTCAACGAGGGCAAGGGCTTCGGCTTCATCGCCCCCGATGGCGGCGGCAAGGACCTGTTCGCCCACTTCAAGGAAATCCTGGGCGGCGGCTTCAAGACGCTGACCGAGAACCAGCGCGTGGAGTTCGAGGTGACCCAGGGCCAGAAGGGCCCGCAGGCATCGAGGATCCGCAGCGTGAGCTGACCCTCGCAAGGCTCCGGGGTGTCTGGCAAGCCCTGACATCCTCCGAAGAAAGCGCGGCTCGGCCGCGCTTTCTTCTTTCGCCGCGATGTCCCGGTTGCGGCCCTGCGCATCGTGTGTGCCGTTGCAGCGCGTCGATGCGCTGGTGGGCTTGACCGGCGCCGTTGGCCGGCGGCACGGCATCGATGGTGGCCACGCAAGCGCAGGATCCGTCGGGTCGGTGAGCCGAGGCGCCGGGCGGCTGCGCCGCGTCATGGCTCGCCCGCGGTCAGCGTCATCAGCACGTCGGCATACCAGGCGCAATTCAGTCCGAGCGATTCGTCCTGCGTGGTGTCGCGGGTGGCCATGTCCATGCGGCTGGAGTGCACGCCCAGCAGGCTCCAGCGCGACGAGCCCGCGCTGCCCGTGCTCACGCGCGCCAGTACGGGCGAGCCGCTGCTGCCGCGATGCATGCGCGCATCGGTGAGGAAGAAGCCCAGCCCCTGGAAGCGGACGCCGTAGTGAGAAGCGATGCTGGCCTGCCGCACCACCGGCAGATGATGGACGGTGTCGAAGAAGCCCAGCGGGAAGCCCGGGATGGCCAGCCGGTCTCCGACCTCGAACAGGTCGAACCCGGCCGTCAGGTTTTGCGGCCCGAAGGCTCGCAGCACGCAACCGGGCGGCATCGCGCTCCGGTCGAGTTCGAGCACGGCCACATCGACGTCGCCACCACTGTCGCGCGCCTGACGCCAGACGGCCAAGCCGTTGCGATGCAACAGGATCGACAGCGTCGCCAACCGAGTCAGGTCGCGCGGGTCGGTGTGCACCTCGATCTCGATGCGGTCGGGCGCATGCCCGCTCGGGGCATCGAACAGCACGTGCCGACTGGTGACCAGGAAGAGCCGGCCCTCGCGTTCGAAGAAGAAGCCGCTGGCAGAGGTCAGGCCCTGGGCGCCGGCGAAGGTGAGTACGCGCGTGACGCCGAAAATCGCCTCGTCGTCCACGCGCTCGTGGGCTTCCGTGCCGCCCGCCGGCCTGCCAGGTGACACGGTCGAGGACTGCTGCACGGTATGGCCACGCTCCCAGGCGTCACGCCGGCCCGACCACACCGTTTCGCGCTCACCCGTCGCGTCGGGCTGGTTGATCGAATCGAACATCAGGTCATGGCGGAGCGGTGTCACTTCGAGCCCGCTCCGCGAGCACCCATGGTACCTGAACGCGCGCGTCCTCCCGCGAGGGCGGGCCACTCACACCCCGGCGGTTGCGCGCGAGCTGCCGTGAATCAGCGGGCGAGGGCGAACACCACTGCCGCTACGGCGAGGCTCACCAGCACAAGGGCGAGCGTGACCATCCGCTCGGCGGTGCGGTGGGGGACTTGCTCGGAGCGCACGCGGTCGCGTGGCGGGCGGGGCATCTCGAATGCCACGTGCTCGGTGCGATCCCAGGGCACCGGCGCCGTCGATAGCGAGCCCGATGCCGAGCCGTCGAAGCTCGTCGAACCGTATTCGGTCAGACGATCGTCGGTGGGTTCGAGAGGTCGGCCGCGCGGCATGCGCGCAATCGTGCTGGTCGGCGCGTCAGCCGTGAATCATCGGGTCGCGGGACGGGCCCGCGGTGCGGCGTGACCGAGTTCTCGCTCGAGGGCGCCGTGCGTGGTCCGGCGGCGCAGCTGGATCTGACACGCCGCGGCCCCGGGCGTTCGCCGCTGCGGCACCCTGCGCCGCCGATGGCAGCTGCAAGCCGCCGGCGGTGACCCGGCCCGGGCAGCCCTGACAGCGCCGCTATTGCACCAGCGGCGTCTCGGCTGCCTGCAGCGTCACGCTCTCGAGCACGGCATCGCCGGCCAGCAGCTGCAGGTACTGTCGCAACGCATGGGCCCAGGCCTGCTGCCGCAGCGTGAGCGCGACGGCCGCGTGCACCTGCTCGAACGAGCGCGACGTGCCGGGCTCGCGCTCGAGCACCTCGACCACGTGCAGGCCGAATCGGCTGTGCACCAGCCGCGGCAGCACGCCGACCTCGGCGCGGCCGAACACCTCGCGCGCGAACTCGGGTGCGCAGTCGTCGCTGCCCAGCCAGCCGAGCTCGCCGCCGTCGGCACCGCTGGGGCAGTTCGACAGCGCACGCGCCTGCGCCGCGAACGCCTCGTCGGCCGCGGCGCCGTCGTGGCAACGCACCTCGAGCAGGGCGGCTTCGGCACGCCCGCGCAGCGCGCGCACGTCGACCCCCGGCGTGACGGCGAACAGGATGTGGCGCAGCCGCGCCTGCTCGCCGGTGCGGTAGCGCGCCACGTGTGCCGCGTAATGGCGGCGGCACGCGGCCTCGTCGGGCTCGGGCACGGTGAGCTCGCGCTCGAGCAGTTGTTCGATGGCGGCGGTGGCCGCCTCGCTCTGCGCGCCGTCGGCGCGCGCTTCATCGTCGGCCGCGAGCAGCCCGGCGCGTTGCGCCGCCTGGCGCAGCAGCTCGGCGCAGGCGCGCTGGCGCAGCGTGGCCTCGTCGGGGTGCTCGCCCGGCGCGTGCAGCGGCTGGCCGTTCACGCGCGCGATCGCGCCGTCGCTCGTCGTCGTGTCCATCGTCGCGCTCCTCACAGCACGCGCTGCGGCGTGTCGTGCCCGCGCGGCAGGTTGAGGCGGCGCGAGCGCACCAGCTGGTAGGGCCTGAACAGGTAGGCGATCGCGCCGAAGCCGCTCCACACGTGCACCAGGCGGCTGAACGGGAACAGCAGGAAGATCGTCATGCCGAGCACCATGTGCACCTTGTACGGCCACGCCAGGTCGATCAGGTTGGCCGCCAGCGGTCGGAAGGTGATGATGCGCTGCGCCCAGTCGGCCAGGATCATCATCACGCTGCCGTCGGCATGCGCGAGCGAGAACGGCAGCGTCACCAGGCCGAGCACCAGCTGAACCCACAGGATCACCAGGATCGCGATGTCAGTGCGGTGGCTGGTGAGGCGGATGCGCGGGTCGAACAGCCGCCGGTGCAGCAGCAGCGTCAGTCCGACGAAGCACAGCGCGCCGGCGATGCCGCCGGCGACGATGGCGAGCATCTGCTTCTGCGCCGGCGTCACGAACGGCTCGTACAGCGCGTGCGGCGTCAGCAGGCCGACCGTGTGGCCGAAGAACAGGAACAGGATGCCGATGTGGAACAGGTTGCTGCCCCAGCGCAACGTGCCGCGGCGCAGCAGCTGCGACGAATCGCTCTTCCAGGTGTACTGGTCGCGGTCGAAGCGGGCGATGCTGCCCATGAAGAACACCGCCAGGCAGATGTACGGGTAGACGGTGAACAGGAAGTCGTGCAGGTAGGCGTTCATGCGTGGGCTCCGTGGCTGGAGGCGGACGTGCGGCGCACGATCTGCACCGGATGCGGCGAGGCGGGGCGCGCCTGTCCGGCGCTGGAGCAGCCGTCGAAGGCCGCCGGCTCGGCCCAGCTGGCGTCGAGCGACTCCTCGTCTTCGATGGCCACCGGCCGGCTCGGCTCGCCGGCCAGATCGAGCAGCGCGCCGAGCACGCTGGCGTAGCGGCTGCGGCGCTGCTGCAGCGCGTTGAAGATCACGTTGAGCAGGTGGGCGATCTCGCCGAGGAAGGCCGCCGCCTCGCGCGGTGGCTGGGTCGACGCGAACTCGAGCACCACCGGCAGGTGGTCGGGCATCTCGCCGTCGGCCAGGTACAGGCCGGCCTGCTCGTACATGCGGGCCAGGTCGATCATCGCGGGCCCGCGGTCGCGCGAGTCGCCGTGCACGTGCTCGAACAGGTGCAGCGCGGTGCGCCGGCCGCTGTCGAACAGCTGCACGTAGTCGGCCTCGGCATCGAGCGGCGATTGGCGCTCGATGGCCGCCATCAGCGCGTCGAGTTCGGCGCGCCGCGCGGCACCGAGCGCGCCCTCGGCGTGCAGGGCCTCGCCGATCGCGCCGAGGTTGGGGCGCAGCTCGTCATCCGGGTAGCTCAACAGGCGCGACAGTGCGCGCAGCGTGCGCGCCATCGGCCTCGATGCGGTCTTGAACGGGTTCATCGTCAGATCTCCGCCTTGATCGGGATCGTGCGGCGCTTCTCGCTGCCGAACAGGCTGGTGTCGCCGACGCCCTCGGAGCAGCCGTTGCCGAAGCTGAAGCCGCAGCCGCCGCGCACGTTAAACGCGTTCTCGGCGTATTCGCGGTGCGTGCTCGGGATCACGAAGCGGTCTTCGTAGTTGGCGATCGCCATCACCTGGTACATGTCTTCGACCGTGGCCGTCGACAGCCCCACCTGCTGCAGCACCGCCGCGTCGGGGCGGCCTTCGACGTGCTTGCTGCGCTGGTAGGCGCGCATCGCCAGCATGCGTTCGAGCGCGGTCACCACCGGGCGGGTGTCGCCCGCGGTCAGCAGATTGGCCAGGTACTTGACCGGGATGCGCAGCTGGTTCACGTCGGGCAGCAGCCCGTTGCTGCCGAGCTGGCCGGCGTTGGCGACGGCGGTGATCGGCGACAGCGGCGGCACGTACCACACCATCGGCAGCGTGCGGTACTCGGGGTGCAGCGGCAGCGCCACCTTCCACTTGACCGCCATCTTGTAGACCGGGCTCGAGCGCGCCGCGGCGAGCCACGCGTCGGAAATGCCGTCGGCGCGCGCCTGCTCGATGACCTTCGGATCCTTGGGATCGAGGAAGATTGCGACCTGCGCCGCGTACAGATCGCGATCGCGCTCGACGCTCGCCGCCTCCTGGATGCGGTCGGCGTCGTACAGCAGGACGCCGAGATAACGGATGCGGCCGACGCACGTTTCCGAGCACACCGTCGGCTGTCCCGCCTCGATGCGCGGGTAGCAGAAGATGCACTTCTCGGCCTTGCCGGTCTGCCAGTTGTAGTAGATCTTCTTGTACGGGCAGCCGGAAACGCACATGCGCCAGCCGCGGCATTTGTCCTGGTCGATGAGGACGATGCCGTCCTCCTCGCGCTTGTAGATCGAGCCCGACGGGCACGATGCCACGCACGCCGGGTTCAGGCAGTGCTCGCACAGCCGCGGCAGGTACATCATGAAGGTGTTCTCGAACTGGCCGTAGATGTCCTTCTGGATGTCGTCGAAGTTCTTGTCCTTGCTGCGCTTCGCGAATTCGCCGCCGAGGATCTCTTCCCAGTTCGGGCCCCACACGATCTTGTCCATCTGCTTGCCGGTGATCAGGCTGCGCGGACGCGCGGTCGGCGTCGCCTTCATTTCCGGC
>DATIFD010000169.1:0-2786 GCA_035455385.1 Burkholderiaceae bacterium | reverse complement strand
TGCCGAGCTGCTTGATCGCGATCTGCGAGGCCGCCGGGCCCATCGGCAGCCCCTGGTGGTCGGCGGTCTTGTCTTCCATCACTGGTTCGCCGTTGGAATGTTTCAGCGGCTGGCCGTCGGCGCCGAGCTTGGGCTCCTGGTACTTCACGGCTTCGACGGTCCGTGCATCGACATAGGCGGCGAAGTTCTGCGCCACGCCTTGCTGCACCAGCACCAGCGCGACGATCAACGACAGCGGCAGCAGCAGCCACAGCGTGACGCGTGTCAGGTCGACCCAGGCGTTGCCGACGCCCTTGGCACCGTGGCGCGCGAAGCCGCGGATCAGCGCGACGACGACGACGATGCCGGTGGCGGCCGACAGGAAGTTCTGCACCCCGAGGCCGAGCATCTGCGTGAGGTAGCTCACCGTGGTCTCGCCGCCGTAGCCTTGCCAGTTGGTGTTGGTGGAAAAGCTCACCGCCGTGTTGAACGACGAGTCGGGCGACACGTTGGCGAACGACTGCGGGTTCAGCGGCAGCCACTGCTGAAGCCGCTGCAGCGCATAGACCGCGAGGAAGCCGAGGCCGTTGAAGACCAGGATCGCCAGCGCGTACTGCAGCCAACCCATCTCGGCGTCGGCCTTCACGCCGCACAGGCGATACAGCGGCGCCTCGATGCGATGGGCGAACGACAGGCGCCCTTCGACGATGCGGGCGATGGTGCGGCCCAACGGGACGGCCAACAGCGTCAGCACGACGCTGTAGACGATCAGAACCAACCAGGCGTGCGTCGTCACGAGAAACTCTCCGGCTTCAGCAGCGCCACGATCAGGTAGACGAGCAATGCGAGCGCGACCACGCCGCCGACCGCAACGATCGCGCTCACGGCTTGGGCCCGCGCATCAGCTTGTCGCAGCCGACGGCGAGACCCGCCATCAGCAGCCACAACACGACGAAGAGCGCGAGGTAGGCGAGGTCCATGTCGTTCTCCGGTCCGTGAACCGCAGACTGTAGAAGCCAACGCATCAGGAAGGCGCAAACTTCGCTGGCAGCCGCATCAAGAAAGCATCAAGAGCGCTGCCGCGGCGCCATTCTTGACAACGAAGGCCGGCCGCCGTGGATGCCGGTCAGCGCCAGCCGCGCGCGGAGCGCACGGCGACGGGCTGCGCCGTCACAGCATCCGACGCTCGATCTCGTGTCGCTGGATCTTGCCGGTGCTGCTGCGCGGCAGGTCGGCCAGTGCGATGAAGCGGAACTCTCGCGGCAGCTTGTAGTGCGCGAGCCGCTCGCGGCACCACGCGGCCAGCGCCTCGGCGTTGCCGCCGCCCTCGCCCGGCTTCAGCGCGACGAAGGCCACCGGCACCTCGCCCCAGCGCGCGTCGGGCTTGCGCACGACCGCGGCGTCGGCCACCGCGGGGTGCGCGAGCAGCACGCGCTCGATCTCGGCCGGGTAGATGTTCTCGCCACCGGACTTGATCAGGTACTTGAGCCGGTCGACGAAGTCGAGCGTGCCGTCGGCGTGACGGACGAACACGTCGCCGAGGTGAAACCAGCCGCCGCGGAAGTCGTGCGCGTTGGTCGCGTCGGCGTTCCAGTAGCCCGAGAACAGCGTCGGACCGCGGATCGTCAGCTCGCCGGGTGTGCCGGGTGGGACCTCGCGGTCGTCGGCGTCGACGAGCCGGATGCGGCACAGCCCCGACTCGCGCTTGGCGAGCGACGCCGGCACCTCGCCCGGCGCGAGCAGCGCCGCCGACGCCGGCGGCAGCCCGGTCTCGGTCGACCCGAATGAGTTGAGGTACGGCGCACCGAGCAACCGCGTCAGCTCGGCGATCTGGTGCCGCGGCACCAGGTCGGCCATCGCGCCGACCATGCGCGGCGCGTGCAGCCGCCGCCGCTCCTGGCGCAATGCGTCGATCAGCGCGTCGATCATGCCGGGCATCGCGAGCAGCCAGCCGAGCCGCTCGCTTGCCAGCAGCGCGCAGATGCGCTCGAGCTGCAGCCCGTCCATCACGAAGACCTGGCCGCCGAGCATCAGCGTGGCGAGCGCGTGGTCGGTCGCGGCCATGTGGAACAGCGGCGACCACGCGACGAAGGCGTCGCGCGCACCGATGCCGTAGTCGCTGGCGAACACCTGCGCGCGCGCGACCATCGCGCGCTGGCTGATCAGTGCGCCCTTGGGCAGGCCGGTCGTGCCGCTGGTGTAGAGGATCACGAGGCCGGTCTCGGGGTCGGCGCCAGCGTCGAGGTCCCCGTCGTGCGCATCGGCGCGCAGGCGCTCGAATTCGTCGCCGAGCGTGACCACGCGCGGCACGCCGTGTGCGATGCGCGCGAGCGTCGCGGCGTAGCGCGGCGAGACGATCGCCAGCGCCGGCGTGACGAGCGCGATGCAGTGGCGCAGTTCGTCGTCGGCGAGGCGCCAGTTCAGGCACGCGACGACGGCGCCGAGCCGGGCCGCGGCCAGCTCGAGCTCGATGTACTCGATGCGGTTCTCCGACAGCACCGCGATGCGTTCGCCGGCCGCGATGCCCGCGCCGCGCAATGCCCGTGCGAGCCGCGCCACGCGCGCCTGCAGCTGCGCGTAGCTGAGCCGCGTGACGCCGTCGCTCAGCGCCGGCGCGTCGGGCTGCGAGGCCGCACGCTTGGCGACCAGGTCGGCGACGGTCAGCGCGGCGGCGGCGTGCATGGGCCCTCGTCAGTTGCGACGGCGTATCGCGTCGAGCGTACCGGCGTGCATCAACCTGCCATCGAGGCGACGGCCGACGATGCGCTCGGCGAGGCGCGCCGCCGCCACCAGCTTGTCGAGGTCGA
>DATIFD010000168.1:0-4839 GCA_035455385.1 Burkholderiaceae bacterium | reverse complement strand
CGGGTCGCCATCGACCAGCAGCAGATCGGCCACGAACCCCGCCTTCAGGTGCCCGCGCGTGCTCAGGCGCAGCAGGTCGGCGGCGTTCGCGGTGGCGGCCTTCAGCGCATCGGCTGGCGCCATGCCGGCCTCGACCATGTATTGCAGTTCGCGCGCGTTGTCGCCGTGCGGGTTGAACGGCGTGCCGGTGTCGGCACCCATCGCAATGCGCCCGCCGGCTTCGTAGTACCTCTTGACCGACTGGCGCGCGGCCCGCGCCACCTTGTTGGCCTTGGCCACCACCTCGGGGCTGAACCCGCTGCCGAGGTTGGCCACGATCTGGGTGATGGCCGCCAGCGTCGGCACCAGGAACACCCGGCGCTCCAGCATCTCGCGAATGCCCTCGTCGGTGAGAAAGACGCCGTGCTCGATCGAGTCGACCCCGGCGCGCGCCGCATTCAGGATGCCGGCCGCGCCGATGGCGTGCGAGGCCACCGGCTTGCGCAAGCGGCGCGCTTCGGCAACACCGGCTTCCAGTTCGGCCTGCGTGTACTGCGCGTCGTCGACATCGGTGCCCGGGCTGAGCACGCCGCCGGTGGCCATCAGCTTGATGCAGTCGCAACCGGCGTGGACCTGCTCGCGCACCGCGGCAACGATCTCGTCGGGGCCGTCGGCGATCCGCGCCACCGCAGCGTTGGTGCCACCGGTCATGCAGATGCAGCGGCCCGCCACTCGAATGGTCGGCCCGAGGAAGCGGCCGCTGTTGCAGGCATCGCGCACCGCGATCTCGATGTGGTCGACGCCGCCGCAGTCGCGCAGCGCCGTCACGCCGCCGCGCAGACAGGCCTGGGCGTTCTCCAGCGCGCGCAGCGTCAGCCCCGCACGCGTGAAGCGCGTCAGCGCGCCGCCGAAGCCATCGAGATCGCCCGACAGCGTGAGGTGGGCATGGCAATCGATGAGCCCGGGCAGCAGCGTCTGACCGGACATGTCGGTGCGCGGACCCGCGTAGCCCGCGAAGCCGGTCTGCGGCCCGATGGCCGCGATGTGTTCGCCCTCGACCAGCAGCGCCCAATCCGAAGGCAGCAGCTCGGTGCCATCGAAGATCGATCCGTTCTGGAAGAGCACCGTGCCCTCTCTCGCTCGCTGAGGTCCCAACGCCGATATCGCTCGAGCTTACGCGATCGTCCGCGACGCTCGAACGATAGCAACCGTCGCCAAAATGGCCAGGTCCCCGTCCGACCCACGGCACCGCAGCTCGAATTCACGGTCAGCGAATGATGGGTGCTGCGCGGAGCCACGGCCACGTCACGGCCAACAACGCGCCGAAGTACACCACGCCGAACACCGCCCCCAGCAGCCAGAAGCGCACGCGCCCGATGTAGCCGCTGCCGGCGTAGATTGGCGCGCAGCCGGTCGCGTACGGCGACAGCACGCCCATCAGCCCGAGCGAATAGATGCACAGCATCGCCAGCAGCGGGGCGTCCACGCCGGGCATGGCCTTGCTCAGGCCGAGCACGACCGGCAGCACCGCAAGCGCGTGCGACGTGATGCTGGCGAACAGGTAGTGGCTCCAGAAGAACAGCGCCAGCAGCGCAGCGGTGGCCAGCAGCGGATCGACGCCTTGCAGTGGGGCCGCCGCGCGCTGGGCGAACCAATCGATGAAGCCGGTGCGGTTGAGGCCATCGGCCAGCGTCAGCACCATCGTGAAGTACAGGAAGACCGCCCAGGCCTCGCGCTCGCCGGTCAGGTCGTCCCATGAGATCACGCGCAGCACCAGCATCGCTGCGGCCGTCAGCAGCACCACGCCGGTGGGGTGAATGAAGTTCGAACCCACCAGCGGCAGGCTCACGCGCGGGTTGCTGCCCGTGACCCACAGCGCGATTGCCGCCAGCACCAGCGCCGCCATCGTCCACTCGGCCCGCGACACCGGGCCCATCTCGCGCAGCTGCGCGCCGGCCCAGTCGACGGTGGCGCCGCTCTCTCGCACGCTGGGCGCACACAGCCAGTAGGCGAGCAACGGCACCACGACGAGCAGCAGCACGCCGGCCGGCGCGAAGCCGACGAAGAAACGCGACCAGCTCATCTGCAGGCCCAGTGCCTGAGCGGCCAGCCCGAGCGCCGCCGCATTGGGCACCAGCGCGGTGATGAACATCGAGCTCGTCACCGCCGTGGCGGCAAACGCGGTCCACATCAGGTAGGTGCCGATCTTCGACGCGGTGGGCCCGGGCTCGGAGCCATACAGCGGCGGAATCTGCGCCACGATCGGAAAGATCGTGCCGCCGCTGCGGGCGGTGTTCGACGGCGTGCCCGGCGCGAGCGCCAGGTCCGACAGCGCGATCGCGTATCCGAGGCCGATCGTGCGCCTGCCCAGCGCGCGCACCAGCAGCAACGCAATGCGCCGCCCGAGCCCGCTCTTGCGATAGCCCAACGCGAACAGGAAGGCGCCGAAGGTCAGCCACACCGTGGTGTCGCCGAAGCCACCGAGCGCCCATGTGATCGAGCGCGTGGGGTCGTGGTGCACGTAGCGCATGGCGGCGATGAACGACACCGCGACCAGCCCGATCGCCCCGCCGGGCCAGTCGGTGACCATCAAGGCGGCAATCGCCGCGGCGAACACCGCGAAGTAGCGCCATGCGTCCGGTGACAGGCCCGACGGCACCGGCAGCAGGCGCAGCAGGAGCCACAGCGCGAGCGGGACGATCCAGCGTGGGACAGACGAGACCGACGCGATCATGGCCGCGCGATGCTACCGCCTGCGCCAAGCCGCAGGGCTCGGCCGGCCTTGCCCGGTGCCGCCCGCACGAGCGGGCGTTCGCCACGCGCACGTTCCGGCAGGTGCATGGCGCCGAAGGAGGCTCCACCGGCGTCGACGATGAATTCGCTCGGCGGTGCAGCGTGCCGCGCCGTCGCCCTCATCGCAGGGGGGCGGGCTCGCGCCCTGTCGCCTGAGGATCTCCGCGGCGATCGCTTCGAAGTGCTCCCTGAGCTCGTGCTCAACGCGCTGCGGGTTCGTCACCAGCGCGGCAATGGCGCCTGGCGCCATTTCAGCGTGGTAGTCCATTCGCGTGCCCTTGCCATCGGCGGTGAAGGTGATGCGTGACTCATGGCGCTTCATCGTGCCCTTGAGCTGGGACGTGCGGATCCACTCCGGCCGGGTGAACTCCACCTCGCGCACCGTCGTGAAAGGGACCGCCAGGAAGCCGAGGGGCACCGCTCCCTGGTATTCGACCGTCGCGCGGCCCGCCTCGCGCCTGAGCACCTGGCTCTCGCGGAGATTGGGGACCCAGTTCGCCATGTGCTCGAAATCGACGAGCACATCGAATGCCAATTCGCGTGGCGCGGCGACCCACAACGTCAGGTCGACCACATAGGCTTCGTCCGTCTGCCGGACGTCGAGGCTCGTGATGGCGGCCTGTGCGGCGGCCGCCGAGCCGAGCGCGACCGCGACCAGCAGCGCGCGCAGCCCACCGAGCGCACAACACCAGCGGCCGCCCGCGGGCGCCCGGACGTCTGCGTTCGCTCCGGACATGGGCTCAGCTTAGCGGTTCGGCGCCTCGGCGCGGGCGACCCTCCGCATGCACGCAACGGCCGCATGACCTGTGTCAAGGACGGGCCGCTGCGGCGGGCATCTAATGAATAGGCTTGGTGTCCATCGCGATGGCCATAAAGGCAGCGCCATGTTCGTCCGCAGAGCGACCCCCGAGGATCTCGACGGCATCTGTGCGGTCGCGCAGGCCGTGCGGTTCGATCCCGAGCAAGCGCAGATCGACGGCTTCCTCGTCTACATGCACGGCAAGCAGGGCTATGCCGACCGACTGGCCGCCACCGATCTGTTCGACGTGGCGATCGAGGCCGGCGAGGTCGTCGGGTTCCTGGTTTGCTACGAGGATCACACCGTGGAGGACCTCGTCCGCCGAGGGATCATGAGCGCCGACGTGCTGCGCGCCAAGGACGCGGCCGGCTGCAACGGTCGATGGATCTACGGCGACCAGATCGCCGTTCACCCCGACTACGCGTCGCGCGGCGTTGCGATCCATCTGGTGTGGGATCTCTACCAGAAGGTCAAGCAGCGCCGCATCGACTCGGTGTTCGTCGCCATCCTTCACGAGCCCCTGAACACGCGGTCGAAGGCGTTGGCCGAATCGATGGGTTTCGCCTCGCGTGGAACCCTGCGCTACGACGACGGCTGCCTGTGGGGGCTCTACGGCCGTGACGTGCCGCACGAGGTCCCCGCCGACCAGGCTCCGCGCGTGGCGGCGCATGGGCTGACGTAGCCGTAGGCGCCACCACAACGAAGAGGACCGCGCACGACCGCACCGACGCGGGCACGTATGGTCCAGACCGCCGAGACGTTCAGCTCCTTCTGGTGGCAGACATCCGGGACGACTGTTGCCTTCACCGTCGCGATGCTGTTCGCGCTGCGCTTTCTGCGGCAAGAGCAGCGTGCACTCTATGCACGCGCGCTGGGCTGGACATTGGTGCTGTGGGTGGTCTTTCCACCGACGGTGCACGCCCTCACCGGACACTGGCAGTTGAGCTACAGCCTGCCGTTGCAGTGGTGTGACTTCACCGGTGGTATCGCCGGGCTCGCGTTGCTGACGCGCCGGCAGTTCTTCTACGAAGTCTCGCTCTTCTGGGGAGTCGCCGGCGCCGGCTCCGCCCTGCTGACCCCGCAATTCACCCAGGGCACCGAGTGGTTCTACCTGATGGAGTTCTTCGTGTCGCACTGCATTCTGCTGTCGGCACCATTCTTCCTCTCGATCTACGGGAACATGCGCCCCCGCACCTGGTCGTGGCTGGGTTCTCTGGGCTGGCTGAATGCCGTCTCGCTGGTCGTGGGTGCGTTCGACCTCTTGTCCG
>DATIFD010000167.1:0-3384 GCA_035455385.1 Burkholderiaceae bacterium | reverse complement strand
AACACGTGGCTGATCGTGCGCGCGGGCACGAGGGTGCGAAGGAATTCGCCGATCTTGTCGCGGTTCATCAGGCCGTGGTTGATCGGAGCCGGCCGCCGGGCCGCCCCAAGGCTGGCTTCTCCCTCGGGGGGCTGGGGGTCGTCAAGTCCCTCGGTGTGCTCGTCTGAGAACACGTGGTGCAGCACCAGACGCGTGAGGTACTTGTTCTTGAGGTCCTCGATCTCTTCCTTGAACATCGTGCTCTTGAGCGCGCGGTTGCCGTAGATCAGCGTGAAGCGCGCGTGCGGCTCGCGGCCGAGCACGGTCTTCATGATCGACAGGATCGGCGTGATGCCGCTGCCGCCGGCGATGCCGACGTAGTGGCGGTGCGACGCCGGGTCGATCGGCACGAAGAAGCGGCCCTGCGGCGCCATCACCTGGATGAAGTCGCCGGGCTTCAGGTGCGCGTTGATCCAGTTGGAGAACACGCCGCCGTTGACCTTGCGCACGCCGACACGCAGCTCGCCGTCGTCGACGCCGGCGCAGATCGAGTACGAGCGCCGCAGGTCCTGGCCGTCGACCTCGCGGCGCAGCGTGAGGTATTGCCCCTGCGTGAAGCCGAACACGTCGCGCAGCGCGTCGGGCACCTCGAAGGTGACGATCACCGCCTCGGCGGTGTCGGGCTCGATGCGGCGCACGCGCAGCGGGTGGAACAGTGGCGTTGTACTCACAGCGGCTTGAAATACTCGAACGGTTCGCGGCAGGCCATGCAGCGGTAGAGCGACTTGCAGGCGGTGGAGCCAAAAGCTGACAGGCGCTCGGTATCGGCGCTGCCGCAGCGCGGGCACTCGACACGCTCGCGCGGCACGAGGCGGATCGGGCGCTCACTGGATACCGCGGCGCTTCCGCTCGGCGGGGCGATGCCGTACTCGCGCAGCTTGCGCCGGCCGTCGTCGCTGATCCAGTCGGTGGTCCACGCGGGGGCGCGCCGCAGCGTCACGCGCGCGGGGCCGAGTCCAGCGTCGTCGACGGCATCGATCACCGATTGCTCGATCACCTCGGTGGCCGGGCATCCCGAGTAGGTAGGCGTCAGCACGACCTCGACGCCGTCGTCGTGCGCGAGCACGTCGCGCACGATGCCGAGGTCGCACACCGACAGCGCGGGCACCTCGGGGTCGAGCACCGACTGCAGCACCTCCCACACGCGCAACGCGTGCTGCTCGTCCGCCGTGACGCGCATGGCCGCGTTCATCGTCACCAGGCCCCGCCCGGGTACGCGCGCTGCAGGTACTGCATGTCGGCCAGGATGTAGCCCATGTGCTCGGTGTGCACGCCGGTCTTGCCGGTGCTGCGGAACACCGAGTCGGCCGGCGTCGCGAGCTTGGCCTCGTCGAACAACTCGCGCATCTCGGCCAGCCACGGTTCGCGCAGGCTGTCCCAGCGCGGGCCCAGCCCGTTGGCCGCGGCGGCGGCATCGACCGCGTCGCTGTCGAACAGCTCGGCGCTGTAGCGCCACAGCGTGTCGAGCGCGGCGCGCAGCCGGCGCGCGGACTCGTCGGTGCCGTCGCCCAGACGCACCACCCAGTCGCTGGAATGCTGCTGGTGGTAGCGCGCCTCCTTCACGGCCTTGCCGGCGATGGCGGCAAGCTCGGGGTCTGTGCTGTCGCGCAGGCGCTCCCACATCAACCGGAACCACGAAGCCATCATCGCGTTGCGCAGCACGGTGAACGCGAAGTCGCCTGGGCGGGCCGGCCCGTTGGGCAATTCGACGATGGTGGCATTGCGGTAGTCGCGCTCCTCGCGCAGGAACGCCAGCTGGTCTTCGTCGTGGCCCTGGCCCTCGAGCTGGCCCGCGTGGGTGAGCAGCGCGCGCGCCTGGCCGATGAGGTCGAGCGCGATGTTGGCCAGCGCGATGTCTTCCTCGAGCACCGGTGCGTGGCCGCACCACTCCGACAGGCGCTGGCCGTGGATCAGCGCGGTGTCGGCCAGGCGCAGCAGGTACTGCACGCTGGGCGCTTGTTCGACTTTGATCGATGGTGTCATTGCCGGCTCACATCTGGTCGACTTCGGATGGCAATTTGTAGAAGGTGGGGTGGCGGTACACCTTGTCTTCCATCGGGTCGAAGTACATGTCCTTGTCGGCCGGGTCGCTGGCGACGATCTGGTCGCTGCGCACCACCCACACGCTGCAGCCCTCGAGCCGGCGCGTGTACACGTCGCGCGCGAGCTGGATCGCCATCTGCGGGTCGGCGGCATGCAAGCTGCCGCAGTGCTTGTGGTCGAGGCCCGACTTGCTGCGCACGAACACCTCCCACAGCGGCCACTCGTTGAGCGAGCTCTGGTTCGCGGCGTTCTGCTTCTGGTTCATGCTGCCTCCTGCTTGGTGGCTTGTTTGCGCGCATACGCGAGCGCCGCGTCGCGCACCCAGGCGCCGTCGTCCCACGCCTTGACGCGCGCGGCCAGGCGCTCGCGGTTGCACGGTCCGTCGCCGCCGACGACGCGCCAGAACTCGGCCCAGTCGATCGGGCCGAAGTCGTGGTGCTCGCGCTCGGGGTTCCACTTCAGCAGCGGGTCGGGCAGCGTGACGCCGAGCACCTTGGCCTGCTCGGCCGTGGCGTCGACGAACTTCTGGCGCAGCGTGTCGTTGGACACGCGCTTGATGCCCCAGCGCATGCCTTGCGCGGAGTTGGGGCTCTGGTCGTCGGGCGGGCCGAACATCATCAGGCACGGCCACCACCAGCGGTTGACGGCGTCCTGCACCATCGCGCGCTGCTCGGGCGTGCCCTGGCGCATCATCACCAGCAGCGAGTCGAAGCCCTGCCGCTGGTGAAAGCTCTCCTCGCGGCAGATGCGGATCATCGCGCGCGCGTACGGCGCGTACGAGCAGCGGCAGATCGGCACCTGGTTCATGATCGCCGCGCCGTCGACCAGCCAGCCGATGGTGCCGATGTCGGCCCAGGTCAGCGTGGGGTAGTTGAAGATCGAGCTGTACTTGGCCTTGCCCGCGTGCAGCGCGTCGATCATCTGGTCGCGGCTGGTGCCCAGCGTCTCGGCGGCGGCGTACAGGTACAGGCCGTGGCCGCCTTCGTCCTGCACCTTGGCCAGCAGGATCGCCTTGCGCTTGAGTGTGGGCGCGCGCGTGATCCAGTTGCCTTCGGGCAGCATGCCGACGATCTCCGAGTGCGCGTGCTGGCTGATCTGGCGCAACAGCGTCTTGCGGTAGTGGTCGGGCATCCAGTCCTTGGCCTCGATGAAGTCGCCGGCGTCGATCTTGGCGTCGAAGCGCCGTTCGAGCTCGGCCTCTGCGACCGAACGCACGGCCTTGCGCTCTTCCTTCGGTCCGGTGTCCATCGCTTGCGTGTACATCGCAGGCTCCTTCGCTTACTTCGGTCTCTTGTCGATGAC
>DATIFD010000166.1:0-5353 GCA_035455385.1 Burkholderiaceae bacterium | reverse complement strand
CGCGGGGCCGTCGGCATATCGGTTGAACTGGTGCTTGGTCCGCTCGTGATAGCGCATCGCGGCTTCGATCTGATCGACGTCGTGCATGGAGGCGATTTCCTTGCCCATTGCTTTCGCCTTGGTGGGACCGAGCGCAAGAGCGGCCGTTTGTCAGTCCCGGTGCGCGTATCAGCCTCTGGCGCAGGTAGTGTCCCCCTTCCTTGGCCACCAGATCGCGCCAACTTGGTGGTCGCTGCGCGACTACCTGAGTCATGTGTACGCCAGCGCACAGTGCCACGGCTCGAAAGCGAGCAGTCTTGATGAGTTCGGCGAAACCAGGAGTCACAGCATGTCCAAGCACCGGCGCGGGAACAAGGAAGCCAAGAAACCAAAACAGCCAGCGCCTGCGATGAAACCGCTGGTGCCGGTCGACGCGGGGCCGACGCTCGGCCCTGTGGTGCCCGATCGGCTCAAGCGCAAATGATCATTCGAGCGCGGCTGCGTGGTGTCGCGCGGCGCTCGCTCCCACATCCTTGAAGAAAGGGGCACGACCATGAAGCTACCCGTCGAAACCAAGCCGGCGCTATGGGGCGCCGCCGGCGGTGCCATCGCGTTGGCGATCGTTGGATTCTCCTGGGGCGGATGGGTCACCGGCAAGAAGGCCGAAGCCTCCGCCGTGGAGCGTGCCAACGCCGCGGTGATCGGCGCTCTCGCGCCAGTGTGCGTCGACAAGTTCCGGCACGCGGGTGAGGTGTCGGCCAATCTGGCCGCGATGAAGAAGGTCGACTCGTGGGCGCAGGGCGAGTTCGTCGAAAAGGGCGGCTGGGCCACGGTGCCAGGCGAGAATCCACCCGAGCAGGTCTCGGCAGTGGCCCAAGCCTGCGCGCAATTGCTGAGCGGTACGTAGTACGGGAAGGCCGGCAGTCGCCGCGTTGTTCTGCGACCTCGAACTGACGCGTGCGATCGTCACTCGCGCGCGGAACCGCAGCGCCGACGCGACGCCCGTGCGATGCCAACGGCAATCCACGCGATCCACGCGGTCGCGGGCAACACCGTGCCACCGATCCACGGGTCGATGGCCCCGAGGTGCATCAGAAAAGCTGTCAACGCCGCCGCGGTCAGCACAAACAAGACGAAGTGGGTCTTCCAACGTCCTGCCCACATGGTTCGGGCGGAGCGCTGCTCCAATGAATCCACGTCTTGCTGGAGTGACACGAGCGCCCTCTCCCGGTTACAGCAGATCGCGCGAGGCCGGAAGGCTGACTCGCCACTGGTTGTAAAGGTAGCCGCATGGTCGGCCAACGTCTGTGCGGCAACGCACCGTTTGGCCCGACGAGCCATGACTTGCAGGGGTCTTGAGGCGGACCTTGCGAGCAGCACCTGCGAGTGCCACCAAATTGGTCCGCGATGATCCGCGCGGAATGACGAGCGCGTGCCTTTCGCTAGCAGCGTGCCGCAGGCCGCGCGCAGCGATGGTGGGCTTGCGCACGGACACAGAGGCGCATGTGGGTCCAAAGTTGCGGTGCATCGGCGGCAACGACTTGCACATCACGACCAAACAGAACGAACACCCCGAGCGCGAACGCCAGATGAAGGAGTTCTGCGTCGGTATCCGTGGCTTCCGCTACGACAGTCCGTCGGACGCGGTGAGCTTCCTGCATCGAACACAACGCAAGGCTCGCGCGAGACAACACCATTGCCAACCATCACAGTACCCAGCACCACACACACGTCCACAGGTTTCAGCATGCAACGCTGCGCGAAGTGCAGACGCGTGACGTTTGGCCAGCTCTGCAACGAGCATCGCAGCGCGAAGCCAGGCCAATCGGTCGGGCGCTCCGTCATGACGTGAAATGCCCACGTTGCAGTGCGCCGATCCGCCGGATAAGACGACGTTGGGTCGATCGGCTGATCTGCCTGCTCACACCGGTTCTCCGCTATCGGTGCTCGAACTACTGCGGATGGGAAGGCAATCGGCGTCAACGGCGCGCCGCCCCTCGGTCTGCATCGGCGCCGACGCGCGCGAAGTCTTGAGCCTGGGAAGGCTTCGACTTCCACCCCCCGGCGTGCGACTTTGGCACCAGGTGAAGCGCACACCGCGCTCACCGTTTCTTCGCTTTTCAGTTGATCGAGATCACCTTCGGCCTGCCCAGGGTTGCACCGATGGTCCCTTCATCGGCGAGGCTCGGCGACACGAAATCGAGCGTCATCACGTCGGCCAGCTTGACGCTCGAGCCGGGACGGATCGGCAGTTCTCGCTCACGCTGAATCGTCACGCCGTCGACTTCGGTCGATTGGCTGGTCAAGGCCTTCAGCAAGTATCCGTCAGGGTGAGCGCGAAGCTCGAAGTGGCGCCGGCTCACCTGCCTGGCCGTCAACGCGTCGGGCAGGCCGAGTGCCACATCATTGGCGGCCGTCCGGTCGACCTGCTCACCGCGGCCGAAGCACACCGTGTCTTGCGTTGGCAGTGCGATGCGTTCGCCCGATTCACGAATCACCACGTGACTTGGAAACCGCACCGGATCGCGCCACAGCAGCGCCATCAACTCGACGCCGCGTGCAATACCTTTTAGGTTCACCTGCCCGAGCGGCCGGCACAAATGGCGCAGCTCCAGACTCAGCTCCTGGAACAAATCGCGGGACAGCCGGACCTCGCTCGCCCGTGCGGTAGCCACCAGCCGCGCGCACAGGTTGACAGCGTCGCCAGTGACCTGCACGCCATCGGTGAGCACATGGCCCCAATGCAAACCGACGCGCACGCTCAGCTGATGCGGCCGCGGACGGCTTACGTTCTCGTGCGTGATTCGGTTCTGCAACGCCATCATCGCCTGCGCCGCTGCGTCGGCCGACGCAAAGCAGACAAACGCGCCGTCGCCCGCGGTGTCGACAACGCGCCCGAGTCTCGTTCCGCCATCGGTGACCACGCTTCGTTCGAGCAGGTCGAAGTGCAAATGCTGCAGCCGTTGGCCGGCTTCGTCGCCGAAGTGGGTGAAGTAGGCGCTCGATTCGACGATGTCGGTAAAGGCCAGGGCCGCCGGGCGCTCGAATCGGCGCGCCAACTCCTGCGACAGCACGGTCTGCAGACGGATGATTTCTGTCATCGTCATGCTGGAGGTGTCAAAGGTAGGCGTCATGAAAGGGGTCACTCGCGCAATGTGACTGACCATCTGGAAGTCGACACCGCCTTTCGGTGAGGTTGCGTTGTCTTTTCGTTGTCTACTTCCCTGCGCGCAACCGTCGTCACCTATCGAACACCCTACTGACCACGGCGCGACGTCAGTGGGCGGGGTCGGTGCCCTTGGTTCCATGCTAGACCAGCACGACCGACGCCGTCTGTCGGATGGCGCACCGAGGCTTGTAGGACCGAGACTCGCCGCGTCGCCGACGCCGCGGGTGCTACGCGTGCGAACCGACGCCGCAATCGCATGGGGTTTCAAGGCGTCTGCGCGACATTTCGTCTGCTGCGCAGCAAAACGTCGTCTTCAGGCGCTGGCACGAATGCGTCTGTGCGCTGGCAGACGCAGCCGCTGTTCACCCGCTGCGGCCACGGTGGCGAGCGTTGTGTGCGATATCAGACATACCGTGTATGCTGATTTGGTCAGCGTGCGGATGCACGCGTTTCCCCGCGCCGGCCTTCCGGTGTCCGACCCCTGCCAATCCAAGAGGCGGCGATGGCCCTAGCGCCTGACCCCAACAAGAACCACCTGCTGCGGGCGCTGCCACCGGCTGACCTGCAACGCTGGCTGCCACTGCTGGAAGCGGTGGAGATGCCGTTGGGCCACGTGCTGTACGAGTCGGGGCGCACGCTGAGCCACGTGTACTTTCCAACCACGGCCATCGTCTCGCTGCTGTATGTGATGGAAAACGGCGCGTCGGCCGAGATCGCAGTGGTCGGTCACGAGGGCGTGGTCGGCATCTCGCTGTTCATGGGTGGCGAATCCACGCCAAGCCGGGCAGTGGTGCAAAGCGCTGGCCTGGGGCTGCGCTTGAAGGCCCACTTGATCAAGCAAGAGTTCGAACAGGCGGGGCCGGTGATGCACCTGTTGCTGCGCTACACCCAGGCGTTGATCACGCAGATGGCACAGACGGCAGTGTGCAACCGCCACCACGCACTGGACCAGCAACTGTGCCGCTGGCTACTGCTCAGCCTGGACCGTCTGCAAGGCAGCGAACTCGTGATGACGCAGGAGCTGATCGCCAACATGCTGGGCGTGCGCCGCGAAGGTGTGACCGAAGCTGCGCTCAAGCTGCAGAAGCTCGGCCTGATTCGCTACTCGCGCGGCCGCATCACGGTGCTCGACCGACCGGGCCTGGAGAGCCGCACCTGCGAGTGTTATGCGGTGGTCAAGAAGGAGTACGACCGGCTGCTGCCGGACACGGTTGCGACCTGAGGGCCGACCACGCCGGCAATCACGAGGAACGCGCCGGCGAGTGCGTGTCTGAACCCGACCCGGCGTCCTGAGTCGTCGGCGGCATCGAGTCAGGCACGACTGCGGGACAACTCCGCTCTTCGTCGACCGGTCGCGTTGGCATCAAGCTCGGGTTGAGTGCGATCGGGCGGCACGCCGCGTACGCGGTGACCCTGGCCGCAGCGGCAAGCGTGGAACGAGCGATCATGGTGTGTGCTATCGGGCGACGCGCGACACGACGGTGCGCGCCAACGGCGCCGCTGCGAAGGGGGCGATTGTTGCTGGCTCGCCCGTGCGGGTCTGTGCGTCATCGGACAGACAGCGGCCGGCGCGTCCTCGAGTTCCGACCGTCTGCGACTCGTTGCCGCTGTGTGCGCTGGCAGACAGTCAAACGGCATGCGACTGCGCACATTCGACGCATTGAGTTCCTTGCCGCCGTCTCGCGAACGCGACCGAGCCTGGGGTCCCCTCTCCGGGTCTACTGGTTATCTACCAAGAGCTTGCTTTGGCAGCCGTCGAGAACCACCTGATCGAACTCCTGCCGCGCGCCGACCGCAAGCGCCTGCTGTCGGTGTGCGATCCGTTCCCACTGGTGCTGGCCGAGGTGCTTTGCGAACGCGGCGAGCCCACGCACCACGTTTACTTTCCGGTCGACGGCTTCGTCTCGCTGGTGACCACCATCGACAAACACCCGGGGCTCGAGGTCGGCATGGTGGGTCGCGAAGGCATGGTGGGTGCACACCTGGCCCTTGGCGTCGCGACGACGCCGCTGCGTGCTTTGGTGCAGGGCCCGGGGCGTGCCTGGCGCATCGGGGCTGTCGCGTTCCGACGCGAACTCGAGCGCAGCCCAACCTTGCAGCGCAGCCTGAATCGTTATCTGTACGTGCTGATGGCCCAGCTGGCCGCGTCGGCTGCTTGCCTGCGCTTTCACCTCATCGGACCACGCTTGGCGCGTTGGCTGCTGA
>DATIFD010000165.1:0-5605 GCA_035455385.1 Burkholderiaceae bacterium | reverse complement strand
CGATCGAGCGGCTGCAGGCGTTGAACGACGCCGCGTGAGCCGCTAGCCGCGCAGTTCGCGCAACACCCGGGTCGCCGCCTGCACGCCGAGCGTGTAGGCCTCTTCGAACACCGAGTACCCGGCCAGGTCGGCATGCGCCAGCTGCACGCGGCCGCGCGCGGCGGCGAGCGCGGCCAGCGCCGGATCGCCGCGCGCACCGGGGACGGGGACGCGCATCGCGTGGCCGTATCGCATCAGATCGACGCGCCGCAGCTTGCGCGGCAGATCGGGGTGCGCCGCGGCGAGATCGCCAACCACGCGCTGCGCCCAGATGCGCCAGTCGTCGCCCAGCAACGCCGCGCGCTGATCCTCGCGCAGCGCCCAGTACGCGGTGAGCACGGTGGCGCGCTGATCGGCGCGCAGGCTCTGGTGCTGCGCCGCCACGTAGCCGAGCGACGGCGAGCCGACGCGCACGTTGTCCCAGGCGAGCAGGGCGCCATCGGAGCGTTCGAACAGCGGCGCATCGAGCAGCAGGTTGGCCACCAGCCACGGTGCGTAGCGCGCAGCGTCGGCCGCCGACGACAACGCCGTCGACGGCGTCGGCCAGATCCGGCGCGCGACGAACAGCGGTGTGGCCAGCACCACCGCGCGCGCAGTGAATCGCAGCGGCTGCTGGGTGGCCTCGTCGATCGCGGTCACCTGCACCGCGTGCCGCCCGGCGTCGACCCGCACCACCGTGTGCCCGCCGCGGATGCGCTCGCGCAGCGGCGCCGCCAGCCGCTGCACCAGCCAGGCATTGCCCTCGGGCCACGTGAACAGCAGGTCACGCTCGCCGCTGTCGTCACCCGGCGCCTGGAAGCCATGGCGGCTAGCGAAGTAGTGCAGCCCGGCCCAGGCCGACACGCGCTCGATGCCGGCGCCGTAGTCGTCGCGACACGCATAGTCGAGATACCAGCGCAACAGCGGGTCGTCGAAGCCCTCGCGCGCCAGCCATTGCGCGAACGTCGCCGCGTCGAGCGCGGCATGCGCCGCGCTCCACGGCGCGCGCTGCGTCGGCAACGCGAACGCCAGATCGCGCTGGACTTGCCCGATGCGCTGCGCGAAGGCGCGGTACTGCGCCGCCGTGCGCGACCCGGGGGCTGCCGGCGGCAGCAGGCCGTCGTGCCAGTGGCCTTCGAAGAACAGGCGCTCCTGCGGGCTGTGGCACAAGTGGCGCTCGTCGGCGACGGTGCGGCCCGCCACCGTGCGCAACAGGTCCAGCTCGAACAGCAGCTCGCTCACTTCGTGGGCCTGTGGCCCCGGCAGCGGCAGGTAGTGCGCGCCGAGCGGGCAGCCGCTGCCGCCCAGGCGATGACCGCGGCTGTTGCCGCCGGGCGTCTGTTCGAGTTCCAGCACGACGAGGTCGTCGACGCCGGCGCGAGCCAGGCTGCGCGCGCAGGCCAGGCCGGCGATACCGGCGCCGACCACCAGCACATCGGTGCGCACGCTGGTCGCGCCCGCGGACGCCAGACCCGCGATCGGTGCACGCAAGCGGTGCCCGCGCGCCACCGAGGCGCCAACCCAGCCGCCTTCGAATTCATGCGCCCTGCGCGGCGAGCACGCGACCAGGCCGCCGAGCGCAGGTGCCCCCAGCGCCGCAGCCAGCAGCGTGCGGCGCTTCGCTACGGGTGCACCTTGCCCCATTCTTCTTCGAAGGTGTGCACGAGAACCTGGTTCGACAGCCGGTTCGGCTGCGCCGCGACGCGCGCCATGTCGGGCGGAAACTGCAGCAGTGCGGGAAGACCGTCGACCGTGAGAAAGCGCAGGCCCGGCGGCAGCGTGCGCGGCGGCTGCCAGGGCCGCCGGCTCATCAGCACGAAGCCCCACTCGCCGAAGCTCGGCACGTGCGCGTGATACGGCGTCGCCGTCAGGCCGACCGCTTCGACCGTGGCCACCACGGTCCAGAAGCTGCGCCGCGCCAGCAGCGGCGACGTGGTCTGCACGACCGCGAAGCCGCCGGCCGCGAGATGACGATCGACGCGCTCGTAGAAGGTGGTGGTGTAGAGCTTGCCGAGCGAGAAGTTGGTCGGGTCGGGAAAGTCGATCACGATGGCATCGAACATCTCGTCGTGTTGGTCGAGCCAGGTGAACGCATCGGCCTGCACGATGCGCAGCTTCGGCGAGTGCAGCGAATCGTCGTTGAGCCGTCGCAGCAGCGCGTGGTCGCGAAACAGCGCCACGATGTGCGGATCGAGCTCCACCAGCACGATCTGCTCGACCCCGGGATACCGGAGCACCTCGCGTACCGCCATGCCGTCGCCGCCGCCGAGCACCAGCACCTTGCGCGGCGCGCCCTGCGCCGCGAGCGCCGGGTGCACCAGCGCCTCGTGGTAGCGGTACTCGTCGCGCGAGTGGAACTGCAGGTTGCCGTTGAGGTAGAGGCGCACCCCGGTGGGGCCCGACGTCACGACGACGCGCTGGTAGTCGCTGCTCTCGCGGACGATGATGTGATCGCCGTAGAAGCGGTCCTCGGCCCAGCTGGTCAGCGCGTCGGCGCCGACCATCGCGCCGCCCAGCACCAGCACGACCGCTGCGCACGCCAGCGCATTGGCACGCCAGCGCGCTAGCTCGCCGCGGAACAGCCACAGCGCCCACACCGCCACCGCCGCATTGAGCAGCCCGAACAGCACCCCGGTGCGCACCAGGCCCAGCTGCGGCAGCAGCAACAGCGGAAACGCCACCGCCACCACCAGCGCGCCGAGATAGTCGAAGGTGAGCACCTGCGCCACCAGCTCCTTCAGCGCATAGCGCTCGCGGAAGTGGCGCTTCAGGATGCGCATCACCAGGGGAATCTCGAGCCCCACCAGCACGCCCACCAGCAACACCAACCCGTACAGCAGCGCGCGGAACGATGCGCCACCGCTGCCCGGCAGCACGCTGTACGCCGTGAACAGCGCCGCCGGCATCAGCCCGCCGACCAGCCCCACCGCGAGCTCCACGCGCAGGAACAGCGCCACCAGCTCGCGCTCGACGTGGCGCGACAGCCACGAGCCCAGCCCCATCGCGAACAGGTAGGTGCCGATCACGGTGGAGAACTGCAGCACCGAGTCGCCCAACAGGTAGCTCGCCAACGCGCCGGCCGCGAGCTCGTAGACCAGCCCGCAGGCGGCGACCACGAACACCGACGCCAGCAGCGCGACCTCGGCCGGGCGCGGGCCGGGCGCCGTGGCGGGTTCGGACGCGTCGAGCGACCGAGTCAAGCGCGACCCCTGGCGCTCAGCCGTGGATCGCTGCGGCCACGATCTGCCCGATCGCGATGAACATGGCGCCTACGACGATCGCCAGCGCCAGGTTCTTCTTGTCGCAGATCTCCTCCCACAACTTGTACGGCGTGATCTTGTCGATGACGACGAAACTGAGCCACAGCACCACCACGCCGATCACTGCGTAGAGGACGGATCCGAAGATCACGCTGGGCTTGAGCCATTCGAGTCCCATGGTTCACCTCCTGTGCTGTCGTCGATTGAGGGATGTTGCGCGCGGCTGCAGCGTCACTTGTGACTGCCGCCGCTGCTGTAGCCGCCATAAGAGCCGCCGCCGCCGCGGAAGAACCCGCCACCACCGCCCGCGTTGCGCAGGCATTGCTGGTACTCGTTGCTGGCTTCGCCGAAGGTGGCGCGGATGTCGCCGCAATCGTTGTCGCTGCTGGAGCAGAACCCGACCATCAGCACCAGCAACACGACCGCGACGATGAGCCCCACCTTCAGCAGGCCGCTGTCGACGGTGGCGCCGCTGCGCCGCAATGCCGGCGCAGCCGCTGCGGCCAGGCGGAACGCACGCGCGATCGCCTGCCCATCGAGCACGGCGCCTTCGGACCAGGTGAGTTCGCTCGCGGTGCGCTCGCTCGACAGCCGCCGCTGCGATGCCGCACCGGTGCCGACGTAGTCGGCCACGCGCGCCACCTCGTCGCGGCGCACGCGCCAGTAGAACTCGCCCAGCACCCAGGTGACCTTGGCGTCGTAGCGCTCGCGCTGCCGGTAGGTCTTCTGCGCCCAGACGGCGACGTCGCCGCGCACCTGCGGCGCGCCCGTCAGCGGCTTGACCCAGCTCCAGCCGTCTTCGCTGTCGACCAGGAAGACGAAGCCCTCCTCGCGGTTGAACAGCAGGTACTCGCGCCAGAACGTCTGTTCGTCGTCGCCGTCGCCGGGGACGTCGCAGCGCTCCTGGTAGCCGACCACCTGCCACGCGAGCTCGCGCCCGTCGAGCGTGAGCCGGCCGCTGGTGCCCAGCGCGATCAACGGCAGCGCGCCGTCGTGCCCGGCGTTGTCCTGCGCGTAGTGCGACAGGTCGGCACCGATGCCTTGCGAGACATCGATCACCGCCTTGCATTGCGCGCAGGTGATCGATTGCGTCGTCGCCAGCGTCAGCTGCACCGGGGCGCCGCAGCTCGGACATTGAAAGCCGCGGCCCGCGAGCGTCTTCTGCGACGCGTCGCTCAGGCCGCTCATCGCCAGCTCGGCCAGCCGTACCGGGCGCCCGATCGACCACACGACGCCCGCCGCGTCGCCGTAGTCGAGCGTGGCCACTTCGTCGCGCTCGTTGCGCAGATCGGCGACGACGAACTCGGCGCCGTCGAGCCGCGGCGGTCGCGGCAGCTCGCCCTGTGCGGCGATCAGGTGCGCGCGCGTGACCGACGCGACGTTCCACGCCGCGCCGTCGACGAGACGACGCTCGCCGGCGAACAGCTCGTCGGCAGGCGGCGCGGCGCCCTGCAGCGGCGCATCGAAGGCGAACACGTACGCGCCGTTGTCCTCCGACAGCCAGCCGCTCTTGCCGCTGTCGAACAGCGCGTGCCACTCGTTCCAGGTGCCGTCGGGATAGCCGTACTGCAGGCGGCCGACGAGCGTGAACACCGCACCCTGGTAGCGGCCAGCCGCGCCGAGCTGCAGCGGCGAGTGGTCGTCGAACAGCTCGGCGCTGACGCCGATGCGCCGCAGCGCGTCGCCGTCGCGCACCAGCGTGCTGCGGCAGAAGCTGCACACCGCGCTGGCCGACGCGGCCGACGCGAACTCGACCGGCGCGCCGCAGTTCGGGCAGGCGGCGCGGTAAGCGCGTTGCGGGGTGGTCGCCACGCGCTCTAGCGCCGGGCCGTCGAGGCGGGGTTGCTCAGCTGAGCTTCTTCAGCAGCTCGGCCTTCTTGGCGGCGAACTCGTCGTCGGTGAGCACACCCTTGGCCTTGAGCTCGCCGAGCTTCTCCAGCGTGGCCATCACGTCGGCCGGCTTGACGCTGCCGGCGGCGCCGCCTTGCAGACCCTGCTGCAGGTTCTGCGCGAGCACCTGGCCGAGCGCGACGCCGGCGCCGAGGCCCATCGCATCGCCGGCCACGCTGCCACCACCGCTGGCGGCACCCTTGGCCAGCTCGGGCATCGCCTGCGCGGTCTGGTACTGCATGAACTTGCCCATGTCGCCGCCGACCATGCCCATGCCGATCTTCTGGTCGAGGATCTTCTGCAGCTCCTCGGGCAGCGATACGTTCTGCACCGTGACGGTCTCGAGCTTCAGGCCGATCGCCTCGAAGCTCGGCGCGGTGGCCGCCTGGATCTGCTTGGCGAACTCGATCTGGTTGGCCGCCAGGTCGAGGAACGCG
>DATIFD010000164.1:0-3451 GCA_035455385.1 Burkholderiaceae bacterium | reverse complement strand
CGCAGGAGTACGGCTGGGACATCTCCTTCGAAGGCCTCGTCGCGCAGATCGCCGGCCGCTTCGTCGAGCGCCTCGATGCCAAGCGCGAGGCCTGCTGGATCGCGGAGCGCGACGGCCACAACGTGGGCTGCGTCTTCCTCGTGCAGGCGCGCGACGACAAGACCGATGAGCCCGAGCCGGGCATCGCGCAGTTGCGGCTGCTGATCGTCGAGCCGTCGGCCCGCGGTCTGGGCATCGGCGCACGCCTGGTCGCCGAGTGCGAACGCTTCGCACGCCAGGCCGGCTATCACAGGATCAGGCTGTGGACGCAGTCGATCCTGGTGGCGGCGCGGGCCATCTACGCGAAGGCCGGGTACACGCTGGTCGGCAGCGAGCCGCACCACAGCTTTGGCGCCGACCTGGTCGGCGAGATGTGGGAGCTCGCGTTGTCGTAGCTGCGCCGGCGACGGCGCGAGGCCGTCAGGCGAATTCCTGTCGCACCGCCGGCGTGTTCAGACGCCCGATGATCCAGGCCAGCAGCGCGCAGGTGAGAAGGCTCCACACCAGGGCTGCTGCACGCGCCGCGGTGGCGAGGCCGCCAAATACGCCGGCGGCTTCGCGCGGCAGCGGCGCGCGGCTCAGCGTTTGATCGATCAGGCCCTGCAGCAACTCCTGCTGCAGCCACAGGCCCGCGACATTGGCCATGATCGCCAGCGCTACCACGCCGATGAAGGCGCGACGCGCCCACTCGAGACGCAACAGCAGGCCGATGGCCGCGGCCAGCATGGTCACCGAAAGAGCCAGTGCAATGCCGGCCACCCACGGCACGTGCGCAGCGAGCAACCCGGCCAGCCCTTGCAGCGGGCGCACGTCGAGGCCGAGCCCCAAGCCCGGCAGCAGCGAGGCCGTCGCGGCACCCTGAATGATCGCCAAGGCGCTGGCCGCAATGCCGATTGCGATGAACACCCACGCCGTGATGCTCACGAACAGCGAACGTGAACCGACATTGAACGTCTGTGGCATGGCTCTCCCCTCGCGACGGCGCGCACCGGGCCGGGCCACCACTTCATCATGCGCGATCGACCCGAGCACATTGTTCGGGCGCGATGCGCCGCCGTCATTCCCTTAGCCGAGTGTTTCTGCCCTTCGTGTGTGAGAACGACCGTCACGCGGGCCGCACCACACGTAACAGGCGATTCAACCGAACCGCACGCCGCGCAGCAGCCCAGCCGTCGTCTCGACCTCAGGCGTCTCGGTGAAACGCCTGAGATGCTGGGTGAAGACGGCGCGCGCCATGCGTGCATGATGCCGGGGGCCGCAATGGCCGCTACTTCGACCTCCTTTCCATGCCACCCGCTCCACTGCCAGTCCGCCGTCGTCGCTGCCAGGTACTCTGGGGAGGCTTGCTGAGCGTCTTGACGTGTCCAGCCGCCCTTCCGGCGCCGCCGGTTGCACGCGAATCCACGATCGACGTCGGCCTCGGGTACGAGCAGGTCAAGCTGCCGGCCGACGAGAAGATGGGGCTGGCCGCCGGCTGGGTACTGTTTCCGCTGGGCGACCAATGGTGGGCCGGGCCCGCGGTGTACGGTGCGGCGAGCGGCCAGCGCGGCGGGCTGTTCGTCGGTGGCGGTGAGCTGCAGCGCCGCTTCGATCTGCCCTGGGGCTGGGACTTGCGCGCCGGCGTGTTCGCCGGCGGCGGCGGTGGTGCCGCAGCGCCCGTCGGCAGCGGCCTGATGCTGCGTGGGGCAGCAACCTTGACCCACACGGTGGGACCGCTGCGCGCGGGCCTGAGCTGGTCTCGCGTGAGCTTTCCCAGCGGCGACATCGGCAGCTCGCAGCTCGGGCTGATCCTGAGCTGGGAGCGGCCCTTCCGCTATTTCGACCCGATCGATGCCGGCCAGCCGCAGCCGGGCGGTGGCGTGACCGGGCTCGGCGTTCAGCGCCTCGCCGGCACCGTGGGCGCGTATCAACTGCGCGGCTCCGACACGCGCCGTGTCGGCCTCGTCGGCGCGCGTGCGGAGTGGCAGCCCTCGCCGGCCGGTGTGTTCACCGGCATCGAAGCTGCTGCCGCGGTGGCGGGCGGTGCCGCCGGCTACATGGAGATCCTCGGCGATCTCGGCTGGCGCTGGACGCCGTCGGACGCGGTGCCCCTGTCGCTCGAGGCGCGCGGTGCGCTGGGCCTCGGTGGCGGCGGTGGCATGCCCACCGAGGGCGGCACGATCGGCAAGGTCGCCCTGGGCGCCAGCGTCGACTTCGGCCGCGGTTGGCGAGCGGGCGTCGAGTTCGGCGAGGTGCGCGGCCTGGGCTCGACGCTGCGTGCGCACACCGGCCAGGTGTGGGTCGCGATGGACCTCGAGCCGCCGCAGGATGCCCCGGCCAGCGGCACGATCAGCCGCAACGAGTGGTCGGTTTCGCTGCAACACCACTTGCGCGCACAGCGCCGCGATGGCACCACGGGGTCGCTCGACACCATCGGCCTCAAGCTCGACCGCTATGTCGACGATCACATGTACCTGAGCGGCCAAGCGCACAGCGCCTTCGCAGGCGGCGCGGGTGCGTACTCGATCGGGCTGATCGGCGCGGGGGTCGCAACCACGCCCGCAACGGTTGGGTTCGGTGCGGAGCTGCTGATCGGCGCGGCCGGTGGCGGTGGCGTGGCCAGTGGCAATGGCGCGATCGCACAGTCGATCGCCTGGGCCGGCTGGAGCGTGACCAGGGACTCACAGCTGCGTTTCGGCGTGGGCGGCGTCAAGTCGATCCACGGCGGCGAGCTGAAGAGCCCGGTGCTCGAGCTCACGTGGACGCGCGCACTCGGACTCGGCGGCCGCTGACGTATCGGAAGCTGCGCCGCGCCTATCTCTGATTTAGCGACAGGCAATTGGCAGCCAGGCATCGGTGACTCCAGTTGGTGGGAAGCGCGTTGGCGCTACCCATTCACCCTCAAGGAGTCATCCGAATGAAGACCGTTGGCCAGAAACTCGACAGCTTCGAAGTCGTCGGCGTCAAGCCGGGCTTCAACCATCACGAAGAGAACGGCGTCTCGGCGTTCGAGACCGTCACCGAAAAGAGCTTTCCGGGCAAGTGGAAGGTCATCTACTTCTGGCCGAAGGACTTCACGTTCGTCTGCCCCACCGAGATCGTCGGCTTCAACAAGCTGGCGCGCCAGTACGAGGAGCGCGACGCCGTCTTGCTCGGCGGCTCGACCGACAACGAGTTCTCCAAGCTCGGCTGGCGCCGCGAGCACAAGGACCTGAACAAGCTCGCGCACTGGAGCTTTGCCGACGTCAAGGGCTCGCTGGTCGACCAGCTCGGCGTGCGCGATGCGCAGGCCGGGGTCGCGCTGCGCGCCACCTTCATCGTCGACCCGGACAACGTGATCCAGCACGTGTCGGTCAACAACCTGAACGTGGGTCGCAATCCTGACGAAGTGCTGCGCATTCTCGACGGCCTGCAGACAGATGAGCTGTGCCCG
>DATIFD010000163.1:0-2539 GCA_035455385.1 Burkholderiaceae bacterium | reverse complement strand
GAAGCAGAGCCCGCCGACCGCCCGCGCCTCTGCGCGCTCCGACGGGTCGCATCAGATCTTGCGCGCCTGGGTCTGCTGGAACAGGCCTTCGGGCCGCACCATCAGCACCAGCGCCATCACGATGTAGATCGAGAACAGCTCGGCCACCGGCGCCAGGTGCACCGCCAGCGACCGCGCCAGACCGACGATCAGCGCCCCGATCGCCGCGCCCTCGATGCTGCCCAGCCCGCCGATGATCACCACCGCGAACGAGACCACGATCACGCCCACCGATATGCCGGGCGACACCGAGATCATCGGCGCGGTGAAGGCGCCGCCGAGCGCGGCCAGCCCGATGCCGGCGGTGAACGCCAGCGTGTAGACGCGCGACACGTTGACGCCCATGCTGGAGGCCACCTCGGCGCTGTGGATCACCGCCAGCACGATCTTGCCGTGGCGGGTGCGGTTCAGGCCCCACCACACCGCCACACCCACCACGAGCGCGAGCGCCACCAGCGCGAAGTCGTAGCCGACGTAGGTCTGCACGCCGAGGTTGACGCTGCCGAACAGGCCGTAGGGCTCCGACACGTACAGCGGATTGGCGCCCCACACCAGCTTGGTCACGTCTTCGAGGATCAGGAACAGCGCGTAGGTCACCAGCACCAGCAGCACCTCGTCGCGGCCGTAGAAGAAGCGCAGCAGCGCGCGCTCGGTGAGCGGCGCCACCAGCACCGCCACCGCCACCGCGGCCAGCAGCATCGCCACCAGCGAGAACGCGGGCGCCCATTTCAGGCTGGCGGCCCAGCCGACGAAGCTGGCCGCCGCGTAGGCGCCCAGCGCATAGAAGCTGCCGTGCGCCACGTTGAGGATCTTGAGCACGCCGAACACCAACGTCAGCCCGAGCGCGACGATGAACAGCCACGACGCGTAGGTCAGGCCGTCGACGAGGATCGTGAGTGCCGCTTGCATGCGCGATGTCGCGGACGTTTCAGTCCAACCAAGCGGACGCCGCGGATCCGGCTTTGCCGGTCCGCTGGCGGCGCCCCCTCGGGGGGAGGCGGTCGCTAGGCCGCTTCGGGGGGGTCAAGGACATCCCTTGGCTCCCGGGAAGCCGGCCTTGATCCAGTCCTCCGACTTCGTGTTCGCCGGCGGATTCACGCAGTCGGCCGGGAAGCGGACGATGTCCTCGAGCACCACCATCTTCTTGCCCGCGTCGTAGCGCGTGCGGCCGATCGCGGTCTCCTGCACCGCCTGGTGACCGTCGCCGAGCAGCATGCGGATGCGGCCGGCCGGCGAGTCCCACTCGGAGCCCTTCAGTGCGGCGGCCAGCTGCTCCGGCGTGGGCTTCTTGCCGCCGTTGGCGGCCATCGCCTTCTCCACCGCCAGCTTCAGGCCGAGCAGCGACTGCACCATGCGGTACGGCGCCTGCACCGGGTAGACGTTGTAGGCCTTGCCGTAGAGATCCCACCACCAGTCGTTGAGCGGCGACTTCGGCGACATCAGGCCATAGGCGCCGCGCGCGCCGAGGATCACGCCGTTGGGCATCTTCTCGCCCAGGCCCGGCAGCACGTGGTCGGCCGCCGAGAAGACCACCTGCGTGCGCTGGAACAGGCCGCGCGGCGCGGCTTGCAGGATGAAGGCCTGCAGGTCACCGCCCCACAGGCTCGAGTGCGTGACCTCGGCGGGCTTGGACATCAGCGCGGAGATCTCGGTGCCGTACTGACCGGCGCCGAACTTGGGCAGCTGGTCCTCGCCGGGCTTGGCCTGGGGGTACAGCTGCTGCATCGACAGCGTGAAGTCCTTCTTCGAGTCCTGACCCCAGGCGTAGTCCTGGTTGATCATGTTGAAGGTGGCGACCTTGACGTTCTTGGCCTTCAGGTAGCGCACGAGGGCGACGTTGTCCATCGTCGCGTGCGACGCGGTGCGGAACACGTACTGGTACTTGTTGTCCTCGAAGATGCGCGGCGTGCCGCAGTCGTACAGGATGAGGAACTTCTTCAGCTCCTCGGCCACCGGGGCCACCGCCAGGCAATCGCCCGAGCCGACGTAGCCGACGACGGCGTCGACCTTCTCGCGGTCGTACAGGTTGCGCAGCTCCTGCACCTGCTTGGTGGCGCCGCCGTTCTCGTCGACGTACACCGGCTCGATCTTCACGCCGCCGAAGCCCACCTTGTTGTAGGGCGCGGGGGCCTTGCCGGCGTTGAATGCCTCGATCACGACCTTGGCACCGTTGACGGCCGGGATGCCGAAGCTCTCGGCCGCCTGGCCGGACAGGAAGCTGACGATGCCGAGCTTGAAGGTCTCCTGCGCCGAAGCGCCCCCGCTGCCGAGCACGACGGCCGCAGCCGCCGCCCAACCGATCACAGACCGCCTTGTCATCTCGAGTCTCCGGTGGTGCGGGCCGCACGCGGCGCCGAACTCTCCTCGAGTCGGTGCCCGCGCGCAGCCGCGTGGTGGTTTCGATCCGTGCGTTCGCACGCCGCACAGCGAGCGATCTTGGTCCGGCGTCGCGGCGGTGAGTACCGCGGTTAACCCTCTGGCGGCGCGGCCACCCGCGTGT
>DATIFD010000162.1:0-3932 GCA_035455385.1 Burkholderiaceae bacterium | reverse complement strand
GGCCGACATCACCACCTACAGCGTCGAGCAGGCGCGCGAGATGCATGGCCGCGACGACGTGCAGTTCATCGACATCCGCGACGTGCGCGAGCTCGAGCGCGATGGCGTGGTCCCCGGCGCCTTCCATGCGCCGCGCGGCATGCTGGAGTTCTGGGTCGACCCCGAGTCGCCGTACCACAAGCCGTTGTTCGCGCGGCCGCACACGCGCTACGTGCTCTTCTGCGCGGCCGGTTGGCGCTCGGCGCTGGCCACCAAGACGCTGCAGGACATGGGGCTGGAAAACGTCGCCCACATCGAAGGCGGCTTCGAGGCCTGGAAGAAGTCCGGCGCGCCGGTGGCCGACAAGCCGCACAAGCCGCACAAGCCGGCCAAAGGGGCCTGAGCCAGGCGATGGAGCTGACCTCGTACCTGCGCATCCAGGCGCGCGCCAACCGGCTCGCGAACTTCCGTCTGCACGCGGCGATGGCGCCGTTGCCGAAGGCCGACTTCCACGCCGAGCGCACCAGCTTCTTCCCGAGCCTGGCGGCGACGCTGAACCACATTCTCTGGGTCGACCTGTACTACGTCGGCTGCCTGCACCGCGAGCACGGCATCCGCGCCAGGCTGCTCGGCTTCGAGCCGCTCGACGACCTGGCCCCGCTGGCGCGCCGCCAGGCCGAGAGCGACGAGCGGCTGATCGCGTTCTGCGACCGGCTCGATGCGGCGGGGCTCGATGCGGTGGTCGAGATGGAGCGCGCGGATCACGTGCAGCGCGACCGCGTCGCCCATGTGCTGGCGCACTTGTTCAACCATCAGACGCACCATCGCGGCCAGGCGCACGCGATGCTGTCGGGCACGTCGGTCAAACCGCCGCAGCTCGACGAGTTCATGATGCCGAGTGAAGCGCACCTGCGTGCCGCCGACATGCGCTCGCTCGGCTGGAGCGAGCAGGCCGTCTACGGCTGAGGCGATCGGCCTGCGGGTTCCGCTGCGTCGCCGAGCGCCGACCGGCGCAGGTGATCGAGCAGTAGCCGGGCCGCCGCCGACAACGCCGCGTCGGCGCGCGAACACACCACGAAGCGACGCACCGCCCACGGCTCGGCCAAAGGCACCATGACCAGCTGCGACGCGCTGACCTGCGGCGCAGTGGCCTCGCGCGGCAGCACCGCGATGCCCAGACCCGCGCCGACGATGCGGCATGCGGCGTCCAGGCTCGACACCTGGATGCGATGCACCAGCGTATGACCCTGCAGGGCGGCCTGGCGGCGCAGCACGGCGTCCACCGTGCCACCCGGGGCCAGGCCGACACTGGGCTGATCGAAGGTATCGCTGAAGCGCAGGCGCTTGCGGCCGGCGAACGGATGCGTTCGCGGCACCGCGACGCACAGGTGGTCGACGCGATACGGCAAGGCGCGCAGGCCGCTCAAGTCGATCGCGTCCCACAGCACACCCAGGTCGGCGGCACCCTCGCGCACGCTGTGCACCGCCTCGGCGCTGATGCGCTCGTCCAGGCTGACACGCACCGCGCGGTGGCGCGCCAGGAACGTCGCGATGTCGTCGGGCAGCCGCTCGGCCAGCGCCGACACGCTGGCGACGACCCGCACGCTGCCGTGTGCTCCGGTGGCGAACTCGCTCAATTCGGCGTGCACGCGCTCCATGCTGCCGAGCAGTTCGTGCGATCGCCGCAGCAGCGCCTCGCCGGCGGCGGTGGGCGTGATGCCGCGCCGCCCGCGCACCAGCAGCGGCGTGCGCAGCGCCTGCTCGAGCGCGGCGATCCGCTTGCTCACGCCGACGCGACGATCGCCTCGCGCGCCGCCGCGCGCGCGATGTTGTGTTCTTCGCAGACGGCGATGAACAGCCGCAGGGTGACCGGGTCGAACGTGCGTCGCATGAGTCGCGCGCGACATTGGTGGTGGCCGATTCTGGCATGCCGGATTGGAACGCCAAGGTTTCCGAAATACTGATGGCGCCGCCGATTGGAATGCCTACAGTGGCGGCCATGACGCCCTCCCCGTTCGACACCGACGCACCGGTGACCGTGCGCGAGGTCGGCCTGCGCGACGGCCTGCAGATCCTGCCGCGCACGATGCCCACCGCGCAGAAGCTGCGATGGCTGCGCGGCGCGTTCGAGGCCGGCCTGCGCGAGCTCGAAGTCGGCTCGTTCGTGCCGCCGAAGTTGATGCCGCAGTTGGCCGACACTGCCGAACTCGTTCGACACGCCATCGACCTGCCCGGCTTGACGGTGTCGGTGCTGGTTCCGAACTTGAAAGGCGCCGTGCGCGCGATCGACGCCGGCGCCCACGCGATGCTGTTGCCGCTGTCGGCCAGCCACGCGCACAGCCTGGCCAACCTGCGCAAGACGCCCGACGAGGCCGTCGACGAGATCGCGCGCATGCGCGACCTGCGCGACGGCAGGGGCTCGCGCTGCATGATCGAGGTGGGCGTGAGCACGGCGTTCGGCTGCACGATTCAGGGCCGCGTCGAGCCCGACGAGGTGCTGCGGCTGATCCAGCGCGCGCTGGATACCGGTGCCGAGCGCATCGGCCTGGCCGACACCGTGGGCTACGCCGATCCGCTCGCGGTGACGCGTCTGTTCACCCAGGCACGCGCGCTGGCCGGCGATCGATTGACCTGCGCGCACTTCCACGACACGCGCGGGCTCGGGCTGGCCAACGTGTTCGCCGCCTGGCAGACCGGCGTGCGCCGCTTCGATGCCTGCCTGGGCGGGCTCGGTGGCTGCCCGCACGCGCCGGGCGCCAGCGGCAACGTGGCCACCGAAGACGTGGCGTATCTGTTCGCCAGCATGGGCATCGCCACCGGGCTCGACTTCGACCGGTTGATCGCGCTGCGCGCGCGGCTGTCCGGCTGGCTCGACGGTGAGACCTTGCACGGTACGCTGTGGCGCGCAGGGTTGCCGAAGACACTGCGAGCGCACGCGTAAGACGGACAGCATGGCAACGGCTGCCGACGGCCACAGGAGACGACGATGACGAGCGAGCCCCGGAGCCAATTGCCGCAGCCGCTGGCGGGCCTCAAGGTGGTGGAGTTCACGCACATGGTGATGGGCCCCACGTGCGGCATGGTCCTCGCGGACCTCGGTGCCGAGGTGATCAAGGTCGAGCCGATCGACGGCGACCGCACGCGCACGCTGCTGGGTGCCGGCATCGGCTTCTTCCCGATGTTCAACCGCAACAAGAAGAGCATCCAGATCGACCTGCACAAACCAGCCGGTGCCGCGGTGGCGCGCCAGCTCGCCGCCAGCGCCGACGTCGTGGCCGAGAACTTCAAGCCGGGCACGATGGTCAAGTACGGCCTCGACCACGCGTCGCTCGCCCAACGCAACCCGAGGCTGATCTACGCGAGTCTGAAGGGATTTCTGCCGGGCCCGTACGACCATCGCACCGCGCTCGACGAGGTGGTGCAGATGATGGGCGGCCTCGCCTACATGACCGGCCGCCCCGGCGACCCGCTGCGCGCCGGAACCAGCGTCAACGACATCATGGGCGGGCTGTTCGGCGCGATCGGCGCCCTGGGCGCGCTGATCCAGCGCGGGATCACCGGCGAGGGCATGGAAGTGCAGTCGGCGCTGTTCGAGAACAACGTGTTCCTGATGGGCCAGCACATGCTCCAGTTCGCGATGACCGGCAAGCACCCGGCGCCGATGCCCGCGCGCGACAATCCGTGGGCGGTGTACGACGTGTTCACGGTGAAGGACGGCGAGCAGATCTTCCTGGCCGCGGTCAGCGACGCGCAGTGGGTCACGTTCTGCGATGTCCTCGGGTTCGCCGACCTCAAGGCCGACCCGGCGCTCGCCACCAACAACCAGCGCGTGCGCGTGCGCCCTGCGCTGCTCGCGACGCTGCGCGAACGGCTCGGCACGCGCGGCGCCGACGAGCTCGCCGCGATCTTCGAGCGCGCCGGGCTGCCGTTCGCCCCGATCCGGACCCCGGAGG
>DATIFD010000161.1:0-2677 GCA_035455385.1 Burkholderiaceae bacterium | reverse complement strand
TGGCGGGCAGCACGTTCATGCCGGGCGAGCCGATGAAGTGGCCGACGAAGGTGTGGCGCGGCCGCTCGAACAGCTCCACCGGCGTGCCCGCCTGCACCACCTGACCGTCGATCATCACCACCACCTGGTCGGCGAACGTCAGGGCCTCAGTCTGGTCGTGCGTCACGTACACCATCGTCAGGCCGACGCGCTGGTGCAACTCCTTCAGCTTGCTGCGCAGCCGCCACTTCAGGTGCGGGTCGATCACCGTCAGCGGTTCGTCGAACAGGATGGCCGCCACGTCGGCGCGCACAAGCCCGCGGCCGAGCGAGATCTTCTGCTTGCCGTCGGCGGTGAGGCCCGACGCGCGCTGCATCAGCATCGGCTCGAGGTCGAGCATGGCCGCGATCTCGCGCACGCGGCGCTCGACGTCGGCCGCTGCGACGCCGCGGTTGCGCAGCGGAAACGCCAGGTTGTCGAACACGCTCATCGTGTCGTAGACCACCGGGAACTGGAACACCTGCGCGATGTTGCGTTCGCCCGGCTCGAGTGCGGTGACGTCGCGCTCGCCGAAGCGAATGCGCCCACGCGTCGGCCGCAGCAGACCCGAGATCAGGTTCAGCAGCGTGGTCTTGCCGCAGCCCGACGGACCCAGCAGCGCGTAGGCGCCGCCGTCGGCCCACTGCAGGTCGACGCCGCGCAGCGCCCAGTCGACGTCCACCGCGTCGCGCGGCTGGGCGCGGTAGCTGTGGCGCAGCTGTTCGAGGTGGATCGCGGCCATGTCGATCGACGCGGTCGTTCAGGCAGCCAGCCGATGGCCGCTGCCGTCGAAGTAGAGGCAGTGGTCGACGTCGAGCGCGAAGGTCGCCGGCTCGCCCACCGGGTGGCTGCGCACGCCGTGCGTCAGCGAGACCCAGGTGCCGCCGGCGAGCCCGAAGTGAATCACGCTCTCCGAACCACTGATCTCGCTGATCAGCACCGGCCCGCTCACCGTCACGCCGTTGCCGCCGGCCGGACGCACGTGATGCGGCCGCAGTGCGACGGTGATGGCGCCGTCTGGCAGCGCCCGCAGCGCCGGCGGCGCGCTCCATCGCGCTGCGTCGCCCAGCGCGATCTGGTCGCCCTGCTTGCTCGCCGCGGCCACGTTGATCGGCGGGTCGGAGAACACGCGCGCGCTGGTGAGATCGCTCGGCTCGCGGTAGACCGTGATCGCCGGCCCGAACTGCGTGACGCGGCCTTCGTGCAGCGTGGCCACGTGGCCGCCGAGCAGCAGCGCCTCGCTCGGCTCGGTGGTGGCATACACCACGGTACAGCCGCGGTCGGCGAACAGACGCGGCAGCTCGTCGCGCAGCGCCTCGCGCAGCTTGTAGTCCAGGTTGGCCAACGGTTCGTCGAGCAGCACCAGGTCCGCATCCTTGACCAGCGCGCGCGCCAGCGCCGTGCGCTGCTGCTGGCCACCGGAGAGTTCGCTCGGCTTGCGCTCGAGCAGCGGTGACAGCTTCAACAGTTCGGCGATGCGTCCGACGCGCGCCCTGACGTCGGCCGCCGGCGTGTTGGTCACGCGCAGCGGCGACGCGATGTTCTCGAACACGCTCAAGTTCGGGTAGTTGATGAACTGCTGGTAGACCATCGACACGCGGCGCTGCTGGACGGGCACGCCGGTGACGTCGCGGCCGCCGAACCACACCTGGCCGCTGGTCGGTTTGACCAAGCCGGCCATCAGACGCAGCAGCGTCGTCTTGCCCGCGAGCGTTTCGCCCAGCAGCGTGTTGAAGCCACCAGCGGCCAGCGCCAGGGAAGTCGGGTGGATGTGGGTGTCGGCGCCGACCTGCAGCGCGACCCGGCGAAGTTCGAGCGTCACGGTCGAGGTGGGCAGTCGGGTCTGGATCGTCGGCGTCCGAGCCCGAAACGAGGGGGCGCCGCGCGCCCCCTCGGTCATCGGGCCGGAGATGGTCTCCCGCCTTACTTCGCGGATGCCCAGCGCTTGACGATCTCCTCATACGGCATCGTCACGCCCTTGGGCTTCTCGTTGGCCAGTTTGGCCTTCGGGCCGTCGGGCTTGCCAAGCCACTGCTTCGGATCGACCGGCTTGTTCAGCCGCGGTCCGCAACCGCCGTAGGTCTTGGCCTTCTCGTCGGCCTCCTGCATGCGCGCCATCACCTGATCCATCTCGTCGGCGAGGCGGTCCATCGCCTTCTGCGGCGTGAAGGCGCCGGAGTTCACGTCGCCGATCTGCTGCCACCACAGCTGCGCCAGCTTGGGGTAGTCGGGCACGTTGATGCCGGTGGGCGTCCACAGCACGCGGTCGGGCGAGCGGTAGAACTCCACCAGGCCGCCGAGCTTGGGCGCGCGCTCGGTGAACGAGGCGTGGCGCACCGTGCTGTCGCGGATGAAGGTCAGCCCGACGTGGCTCTTCTTTGTGTCGACCGTCTTGCTGACCACGAACTGCCCGTACAGCCAGGCGGCCTTGCGGCGATCCAGCGGCGTGCTCTTGAACAGCGTCCACGAGCCGGCGTCCTGGTAGCCGAGCTTCATGCCTTCGACCCAGTACGAGCCCTTGGGACTCGGCGCCATGCGCCACAGCGGGCTGCCGCTGTCGTCGACCGTGTTGTTGCCGTCCTTCTTGGGCGCCACCATCGACGCGGTGAACGCGGTGTACCAGAACACCTGCTGCGCCACGTTGCCCTGGGCCAGCGCC
>DATIFD010000160.1:0-10313 GCA_035455385.1 Burkholderiaceae bacterium | reverse complement strand
AATGCACCGGCCAGCGGGTGCGCCGCCGGCCCGATCTCGGCAGCTGCGCTCACCTGACGTCGGCGATGCGCTTTATCAGGTCGCTGAACTGCGCCCCGTACTTCGCGCGCACCGGCGCGGTCGATTCGTAGAACGGCTTGTTGTCGATCTCGATGAACTCGACGCCGTCGGCCTTGAGCTTGGCGCTGTAGTCGGCCACCGCCTTGTCCCACAGATCGCGCTGCTCGATCTGCGCCTCGCGGGCCGCCTTCTTCACGGCCGCCTGGTCGGTGGCGCTCAGCTTGTCCCAGGTGACCTTCGACATCACGAGGATCTCAGGAACGATCAGGTGATGGGTCAGGGTGAAGGACTTCGCGCCCGCCTTCGCATAGTTCTGCGTGTAGTAGCTGGGGGCGTTGTTCTCGCAGCCGTCGATCACGCCGGTCTGCAGCGCGGTGAAGACCTCGTTGTAGCCCATGCTGATGCCGTTGCCGCCCATCGCGTTCATCATGTCGACGAACACCGGGTTGCCGATCACACGGATCTTCTGGCCCTTCAGGTCCTCGGGCTTGCGCACGGGCTTCTTGGTGATCAGGCTGCGCGAGCCGCCGTCCATCCACGCGAGACCGATCAGCTTGGCGGGCGACGCGCTCACCTTGTCGAGCAGTTCCTGCCCAACGGGTCCGTCGATCACCGCGCGCATGTGCTTGACGTCGCGGAACACGAACGGCATGTTGAACACGTTGATGGCCGGCACCACCGGGCCCAGCGGGCCGAGCGAGATGCGGGCGATCTGGATCGCGCCGACCTGCGTCTGCTCGATCATCTCCTTCTCGCCGCCGAGCACGCTGTTGGGGAACATCTGGAACGTGATGCGCCCGCCGGTTTGCTGGCTCAGCTTCTTGCCCATGCTCTCCACCGCCACCACGGTCGGATACCCCGGCGGGTGAACGTCGGCGGCCTTGAACACCATCTTGTCCTGCGCGTGCGACAGCGGCGGTGCCAGGCCGGCGGCGCACAGCCATGCAACCAGCGTGCTTCGTGAGACGAGGCGGGGTCGTGGGCTCATGGACGGTCTCCTGTGGCGGTGCCGCTGGCTTCGCGGCTCTTCATGACGATTGAGGCGATCAGTCGAACGGCCCGGTGCGCACGAACACACCGCCTTGGTAGATGACCGCGGGGTCGCCACGGTCGAGCCTGGGCTGGCGCTGCTCGAGCGCGGCGCGGAACGGCTCGGAGCTGTCCTGCGGGCGGAACCCGAGGTGGCGCGCCGGCGTGTTGTCCCACCAGGCGGTGGTGTTGTCCGACATGCCGTAGACGACGGTGTGGCCGAGCACCGGCGCGGTGAGGCAGGCGCGCACCAGCCGCTCGAGGTCGTCGTAGCTCAGCCAGGTGGCGAGCATGCGGCGGTCCTTCGGCTCGGGAAACGACGAGCCGATGCGCAGGCAGGCGGTCTCGATGCCGTAGCGGTCGAAGTAGAAGCGCGAGACGTTCTCGCCCCACGCCTTGCTCAACCCGTAGGCGCCGTCGGGGCGCACCGGGTCGAGCGGCGAGACCACCTCGTCCTGCCGATAGAAGCCGGTCACGTGGTTGGAGCTCGCGAACACGATGCGCCCGACCTTGTGCCTGCGCGCCGCCTCGTACAGATGGACCACGCCCACCACGTTGGCCGCGAGGATCGGCGCCCACGGCTGCTCAGTGCTGATGCCGCCGAGGTGGACGACGGCGTCGACGCCGTCGAGCAGCGCGTGCACGGCGGCAGCGTCCTCGAGCTCGGCGGACTGCACCTCCTCGCCGGGCGCGGCGGCGCCCAGATCGGCCTTGTCGGACACCCGCAGCGTGGTGCACAGCGGCTTCAGCCGCGGCCGCAGCACGCGGCCGAGTGCACCGGCGGCGCCGGTGAGCAGCAGGCGGTTGAACAGCGGCGTCGTCATCTGTCGCGAGCGCGAGCGCGGTCGGAGAGGGTTGCCGGGGTTGTCGCGAGTTGTCGGTTGTCGTACAACATCGTCGGGGAAGCGCCGCCGGCTGTCAACGCGGGCGCGGGTTTCCACCGAAACGCACGATGCAAGTCGAACTGTCGTCCCGCCGCCCGCGCACGCTGGCGCTCGAGCTCGTCGAGGCGCTCGGCGGCCGCATCCGGGCCGGCACGCTGGCCGCGGGCGACAAGCTGCCCACCGAAGCCGCCGTGATGGAGGAGTTCGGCGTCAGCCGCACCGTGGTGCGCGAGGCGATCTCCAAGCTGCAGGCCGCCGGGCTGGTGCACACGCGCCACGGCGTCGGCACCTTCGTGGTCGATGCCGCGCCGGTGCGGCGGGGCTTTCGCATCGAGGCCAAGCACCTGGCGACGCTGAACGACGTGATCGCCGTGCTCGAGCTGCGCATCGGCGTCGAGACCGAGGCCGCGGCGCTGGCGGCGCAGCGCCGCAGCAGTGCCAACCTGGCGACGATGCGCGAGGCGCTCGACGACTTCGCGCGCGCGGTCGACGCCGGGCGCGACTCGGTGGCCGCCGATTTCCGCTTCCACGGCGAGATCGCGCGTGCGACGCAGAACTCGCACTTCGCCGGCTTGTTGACGACGCTGGGCGCCAAGATCATCCCGCGCGCGCGGCTCGAGCCGGCGGAGACGCTCGACGACGAGCGCCGCGCCTATCTGCGGCGCGTGCACGCCGAGCACGAGAGCATCTACGACGCCATCGCCAACCAGGATCCCGAAGCGGCACGCGCCGCGATGCGCACGCACCTGGCCAACAGCCGCGAGCGGCGGCGGCGCGCCGCGGCGAGCGGCTGAGCGAGATGTACGATGACTGATGACCAGGAAGCGGTCGCAGGCAGCGGCGACAATGCGCGGGCCGGACCCGGGGTCCGCGGAGCGACGCGATGAAGCACAAGGTGTTGCAGTACGGCCGGCTGATGCCGTCGTTGGAGAAGCAACTGGCCGAGGCCTTCGACCGGGTGCGCCTGGTCGATCAGTCCGACCCCAGGGCCTGGCTGCGGGAGCACGGGCGCGAGGTCGTGGGTCTGGCGACCGCCGGGTTCGCCGACGCGGCGCTGATCGACGCGCTGCCGTCGCTGAAGGTGATCTCCAGTTTCGGTGTCGGCGTCGACAAGATCGACCTCGATGCCGCGGCGCGGCGCGGCATTCCGGTGGGCAACACGCCCGACGTGCTCAACGACTGCGTGGCCGACCTCGCGATCGGGCTGATGATCGACGTCGCGCGCGGCATCGGCGCCTCCGAGCGGTACCTGCGCGCCGGCTCGTGGCCCAAGGGCGCCTATCCGCTGCAGCACCGGTTCAGCGGCAAGAAGCTCGGCATCCTCGGCCTCGGGCGCATCGGGCACGCGATCGCCAAGCGCGCGCTGGCGTTCGACATGGACATCCGCTACCACAACCGGCGGCCGGTGACGGACACGTCGATCGCGCACGAGCCGTCGCTGGTGGAGCTGGCGCGCTGGTGCGACTTCCTGGTGGTCATCGTGCCCGGCGGCGCGGCGACGCACCACCTGATCAACGAGGCGGTGCTGAACGCACTGGGCCCGAAGGGCTACCTGATCAACGTGGCGCGCGGCTCGGTGGTCGACGAGCCGGCGCTGGTGCGCGCGCTGCAGGACAAGCGCATCGCCGGTGCCGCGCTCGACGTGTTCGAGCACGAGCCGCAGGTGCCGGCCGAGCTGATGGCGCTCGACAGCGTGGTGCTGGTGCCGCACATCGGCAGCGCCACCGTCGAGACGCGCGCAGCGATGGCGCAGCGCGTGTTCGACAACCTGGCGTCGTACTTCGACAGCGGCAAGCTGATCAGCCAGGCCACGGCATGACGAGGAGCGCCCCGTGAGAGAGAACCGCCTGCGCACGCTGTGGCAGCAGAACCGATGCGCGATCAACGGCTGGCTGGCCGTCCCCAACAGCTTCAGCGCCGAGGTGATGGCACACCAGGGCTGGGACACGCTGACCGTCGACATGCAGCACGGCGTGATCGATTACGCGCAGATGGTGACCATGCTGCAGGCAATCAGCACCACGCCGACGGTGCCGATCGTGCGCGTGCCGTGGCTCGAGCCCGGCATCGTCATGAAGAGCCTCGACGCCGGCGCGTACGGCATCATCTGCCCGATGGTCAACACGCGCGACGACGCGCAGCGCCTGGTGGCGTACACGCACTACGCGCCCAAGGGCAGCCGCAGCTTCGGTCCGGTGCGCGCCAACCTCTATGGCGGTAGCGACTACGCGAGCAAGGCCAACGACACGATCGTCGCGTTCGCGATGATCGAGACCAAGCAGGCGCTCGACAACCTCGATGCGATCCTGTCGGTCGAAGGGCTCGACGCGATCTACGTCGGCCCGTCGGACCTGTCGCTCTCGCTCGGCTGCCGCCCGGTGCTCGACGACGTCGATCCACCCGCCGCGCAGGCGATCGCGCACATTCTTCAACGAGCCAAGGCGCACGGCGTGCGCGCCGCGGTGCACAACGGCCAGCCCGAGGTCGCCAAGGCGCGCGCGGCGATGGGTTTCGACCTGGTCACACTGAGTTCGGACGCCCGCATCCTCGCGGCCGGTTCGCAGGAGCTGCTGAAGGCGATGCGCGCCTGAGTCAGCGCCGTCCGGGCGCACCGCGCCTGCCGGCGCCGCGATCCACTGGACGGTGCACGGCCAGGTCCGTGCAGGCGACCGTCCGCACAGTGGCTTTCAGCGGGGTCATGCGCATGTCGACTCAAGCGGCAAGAACCGCCAGGAGCAACCGTTGGCCACAAGCCGATTCGGGATGATCGCTAGCGCATGGGTGCAAGGGGTCGCTGGGAGGTGAACTGGACGGCTGAATTCGCGCGCTTGGAGCAAACCTGAAGCTGCTGCGCTCGTATCGCACGACACGATGCGTGTCGCAAAACTTCTCTCCTTCCTTCAGCCAAAGGAACCTGCCGTTGGCCCATGCGGCACCAATGCAAATCCTGCGTGACACAGTCGCATGAAAGATGATGGGGTTGTGCCGAAGGCCGACTTGAACGCACGGGTCATGTGCGCCTGATCAGCGAACCCTACCTGCTGCGCGAGGTCCGCCAGATTGCACGAGCTCCGTAGCCGCGAGCGGACACGATCGAGTCGGCGCATGAGAAGGAAGCGGTATGGCGACGTCCCGAATCGGCGTTTGAACTGCTCGCCGACGGTGAACCTGGTCTCGCCACAGGCGGTCTCGAGTTCAGCGGCGCTGACAACGCGGGTGCAGTTCTCCTCGAGAAACTCGCGTGCGCGCCCGATCACCTTGTCGCTCACTGCCCGCCGTTTCGCGCTACATCCACGGGAATGCCCGTTTCGCAGCAGTGAATGGCTGACGGTCTGGATCAACTCGTCTGCGTGGAGCGGCTCCAGAGGTCCATCGAACGCGCTGACGATGACCGCAGCCAAGGCCAAGTCAGTCATGATTGGGTTGGCGACAAACGGCAACGACCCCTTGCCAGCTTCGCCGCATGCAGCTTCGAAGACCTGGGCCGGGTCCAAGTGGAGGCCGAGGTAGATGAAGCCGGCGTCGGTTCCGGGGCGGCCGTCGTGGGGCTCGTCAGGATGCAGGACGACCACTTGGCCGGGCAGGCTGCGGTGAACCGAGCCGCGATAGTCGAACTCCTGCACGCCACTTTGGGTGACAGCAATGGTGTACGTGTCATGCCGGTGCCGGCCGTAGGCCTGCGACTTCAGGCCCGCCCACAGGCGCGCGATGCCCTGCACGGGGGGCGCCTCGGCGATCCAGTCACCCGGGCACTCGGTGAACGCAGACGCGCTGAATCGTTCAAGACGGCCAGGCAAACCGCTGGCACAAACGCGATCGGCGCTGTGTTGTAGGGGCGCACTCTGCGCATCGATGAAGTCTGAGGGCATAAAGGATCACCCGATCAAATCTTCGCATGCTTGGTGTTCTCGTTCGGCGCTCAGCGACATCGCGAGTGTCGGCGAAGAGCGGCTCAATCGTGCGAGACGAGACGCGCCCGCCAGCTATACCCCTTGGTTGGTGTTTCGCGCGCTCACGTCGACCTGGAACAGCGACGCACGACCGGTTCGACAGCGTTACTGCCCCGCCAGCGCCACGGTTCCGACATCCCTCTCACAAGCATTCAGGAGCAGACTCATGACGAAACAAGCCGTCGTATCCAACAAGCTGGCGCCGCCCGCCGGGCCCTTCTCTGCGGCAGTGCGCAGCAACGGATTCATCTACCTCAGCGGGCAGATCGGCCAGGACCCAGCCACGGGCAAACTCGTCGCCGGGGGCGTTCCAGAGCAGACGGAACGCATTTTCGCCAACCTCGCTCTGGTTCTCGAAGCCGCAGGCAAGTCGTTCGCCGACGTCGTTCGCTCAGGGGTCTATCTGACCGACATGGCGTCCTTCTCGTCGATGAACGCCGTGTACGCGAAGCACGTCGGGCAGCCGTATCCGGCCCGCACCACGATCGGCGTCGCCGCGTTGCCGCTGGATGCGCTCGTGGAGATCGATCTCGTCGTGCAGGACTGATCGGCCCGCGAGTTCAACTTCACCGAGACGACGTTCGTCCTTCCGCCGCAAACCAAGGCGAACACATGCCGCGTCCGGATGTTCACGCCGCGCGCGAAGTTCAGATTTGCGGGCCACCCAACCGTGGGCACGGCTTGTGCATTGGTGGAGGGGATTGCTTTGGGCGGCGCGCCGCGTACCGATCTGATACTTGAAAAAGGTGTCGGCCCATCAGCGCGGTAATCAACTCAACCGGCGAGTTGCTCGAGGCGACGTTCACGCTGCACGGCAAACTGGAGCAAGCGGACGTCCTTGCCAGCAAGGCAGACACGGCCCGGATGCTGGGCACCCGTTCGGCGGCGTGGTCGACGTGCCTTCGGGCAGTCTTGGGCTGCCGTTCACCTTTGCACAGCTCAGCAGTGGTGAAGAAGTCGAGGGCGCAAAGGCATAGCTTGCGATTAAGTGCACCGTCGTGGTCGTCACGAGGATCGAGGCGACCAGAGCAACAGCGCGGGTCTTCAGCGAGGTCTTCATGGCGTCTCTCCGGGTGGGTGCGCCGGAGTGCATTGCGATGGAGTGGACTGTCCGTCCGAGCGGCGCCTTCAGTCTTGAAGCCGGCTGAAACCGTGGCTGAAGCCTTCGAAAACCGCCGGAACTCGGGGCGCGCTCGGAGCCGAAGCACAGGTTGTGCCGCTTCAAGAAGGCGGCTGCGTTCGCTGTGAGCCGCGTCGCGGCCGTGCAGCGCGCCGCACGGAACGAGCCGGTGTGGATTGAGGTATCAGACGTGCCGATGGAAGATGTATTTCACTTTGGAACGGTTGAGGTCCGTGCAGCCCGCAGGCAATTGCTGGTCGACGGTCGCCCGGCGACGATCGGTGCGCGGGCATTCGACGTGTTGCTCATGCTGCTCGAGCATCGCGACCGTGTGGTGTCCAAGGATGAACTGATCAGCAAGGTCTGGGCAGGCCTCGTCGTCGACGAGAACAATCTCCAAGTGCAGATCAGTGCGCTGCGCAAGCTCCTTGGGGTCGGTGCGATCGCGACCATTCCGGCGCGCGGCTACCGCTTCGTCGCCCAGCCGAACCGGACTCCCGCTGCGCAAGCCGCTCCGGCCACGGAGGAGACGCAGCGCGGACTTGTCCCTTCACTGCCGAAACATCGCACGGCATTCTTCGGGCGCGAGCGCGATGTGCGCCAGGCGCTCGCGTACATTCGCGACGGCTCTCTGCTCTCCTTGATCGGCATCGGCGGCAGCGGCAAGACTCGGCTGGCGCTCGAAATCGCCCGCGAGGCGCAGGCGCGCCTCCCCGAGGCCTTTCCCGACGGCGTCGCCTTTGTCGATCTGGCCGCCGTGGGCGACCCGCAGGACTTCGAGGCGATCGTCGCCAGTGGCCTAAGCGTCCTCGACGTCCCGGGGACGCCGATCCTGCAACTCCTACAACGGAGTCTTCGCGCGAGGAGAAGCCTGCTCGTGCTCGACAACTGCGAGCATCTGCTGGAGCCGGTCGCAAGGTTGGTCGATGCATTGCTGGGTCCTTGCGAGGGCCTGCGCGTGCTGGTCACGAGTCGCGAGGCGCTGGGCATCGAGGGCGAGCGCGTGCTGCCGGTGGGGGCGCTGGCGCTCGCGGCTGCCGAGGACGTGGCGGCGCTGCGGAACTGCGACGCCGTCCGGCTCTTCGCGGACCGGGCCCGCTCGGTGAACCCCGATTTTGAGGTCGATGAGCACAATGCCGGCGCGGTCCACGACGTCTGCCGGCGCCTCGATGGCATCCCGCTCGCCTTGGAACTGGCTGCCGCGCGGCTCAGCGTGATGACGGTGGACCAGTTGCGCTCGCGGCTGGACGACCGCTTCCGGCTGCTGACCGGGGGGCGCCGCGCGCTGCCGCGTCAGCAGACGCTCGATGCGGTGGTGCGCTGGAGTTATGAGCACCTGAGCATCGACGAGCAGCGGCTGCTGCAAAGGCTCGCGGTGTTCAGCGGCAGCTCGACGATCGAGGCGGCCGTGTTCGTGTCGGCGGGCGAGGCGTCCGAGCATCAGGTCATCGAGCAGCTCTCCAGCTTGGCGGCGAAGTCGTTGATCGGCCTGACTTCCGATGGACCGGAACCGCGCCATCGAATGCTGGACACCGTGCGCCTGTTCGCGCTGGAGCGTCTGGATGAGAGCGGGCAGGCGGGCGCCGCGCGCGATCGGCACTTGGCGTTCTTCGAGAAGCGGGCCACCGAGTTGACCCACCACCCCGACTCTGGTATCCGCTTTCGCGCGTCCGCACTGCTCGACGCGGATCGCGACAACCTGATCGCGGCGCTTCGTCATGGCGCCAACGGTGGCGACGCGGAGGCCGCGTGGCGGCTTGCGCTCTTGCTGGGCAGCTACTGGGAACGACGCGGGATCGTCGAGATTGGATACGCGCTGCTTGAAGCGCTGTTCTCGGCCACGGGGCCAGCGATTCAAGGCGCAGCCCGGGTCGTGGCGCTTCGGGCCGCGAGAATCGTTGCGATCAAGACCGGCCGCTTTCGGCGCGGCATGCAGCTGGCGGAAGAGCAATTGCAGCTCTCGCGGGCTCTCGGCGATCAAGAAAGCGAACTCAGCGCGGTGCAGGGCATTGTCGTCGCGGCCCTAGCGCTGGACGATGCGCAGCGGGCGTGGTCGCACGTCGAGTTGATGGAGGCACTGGCCGCACGCCAGTCGGAAGTCCCAGACACCGTGCGGCACATGAAGGCGGAGACCCTGCGTGCTCTGGGTCGCCTCAACGAGGCGGAGGCGCTGTACCGGCAGAACCTGGACGAAGCCGCGATGACGGGCGATTCGGTGGCCATCATGCATGCGGCCATCAACTTGGCGCTGCTCTCGCTCGCACGGCCGGATGTCGACACCGCCCGCACATGGATCGAGAGCGTGATCAAACTCCGCGCGCAGGGTGACCATGGGGTCTATGGCGTTCCGTACATCCTGTTCCTCGCCGCGGCCCTGCACGCCGCGAATCAGGACAGTGAGACAGCAGCGCGCCTGCACGGGGCGGCCGAGGCGCACCTGCAGCACACCGGGCAGAGACTCGAGCCGATCGACATCGCGCCCCTGGCGCCCTTCCTGGCGCAGGTGCGCTCGGCGATCTCCGGCGAAGCCTATGCGAAAGCCTTCGACGAAGGCCGCGCGCTCGATCAACGATCGGTCCTCTCGCTGGCGGCCGACTGCCTCCCTCGCCGGGCGAGCTGAGTAGTTGAACCAAGAACATAACGACTCCGACAACCGGCTCCGGAATTCCCGCGGGCGTATCCCGCCCAGCGCGAGCGGCCGCTTCGCAGCAACGAATTCAGGGGAGTGAATGTCGCTGAAGGGTCGTCTGCTGCCACATAGCCTTTAGGCCGAGGGACTGGTCCACGTACCCGACGGGCCCTGAGCCCGGCGCTCACCAGCGCACCGGGAGCGTACTGGCCAGATCCCAAAGCCTTCGAGTCGATCGCATCCGGGGGCGTGTTCGCCGGCTGCGACGACACCGCGAGCAGTTGCGCCACCGCCGCGACGGCGATCACCTCCGGCTCCTTGCCGACGATGCCCGGCACGCCGATCGGGCAGGTCAGGCGCGCCAGCGCTTCGCCGGCGATGCCGCGCCGCTCGAAACGGTGCACGAAGCGTGCGCGCTTGGTCTTCGAGCCGATCAGCCCGAGGTAGGCAAAGTCGCCGCGCCGCAGGATCGCCTCGGTGATTTGCCAGGTCGAGGTCGTTGCTGTGCGTCAGCACCAGGTAGTGGGCACCGGTGGGTGCGCTCGCCACCTGGCGATCGCGCACATTCTTCAATGGGCCAAGGCGCACGGCGTGCGCGCCGCGGTGCAAAACGGCCAGGCCGAGGTCGCCAAGGCGCGCGC
>DATIFD010000159.1:0-16283 GCA_035455385.1 Burkholderiaceae bacterium | reverse complement strand
TAGTCGGCCGGATCGATCACCACGGCCACGTCGGGCCAGTTCTTGGCCGCGGCGCGCAGCATGGCCGGGCCGCCGATGTCGATGTTCTCGATCGCGTCGTCGAGCGTGCAGTCGGCGCGTGCGATCGCCTTGGCGAACGGGTAGAGGTTGATCACCAGCAGGTCGATCGGCTCGATGCCCTGCGCGGCCAGCGCGGCCATGTGCTCGGGCCGGTCGCGGCGCGCCAGCAGGCCGCCGTGGATGCGCGGGTGCAGCGTCTTCACGCGGCCGTCGAGCATCTCCGGAAAGCCGGTGACCTGCGCCACCTCGGTCACCGGCAGGCCCGAATCGGCCAGCAGCCTGGCCGTGCCGCCGGTGGACAGCAGCGCGATGCCGCGCCGGTGGAGGGCGCGCGCGAAGTCGACGATGCCGGTCTTGTCGGAGACGGAGATCAGTGCGCGGGCCATCGGGTGAGTCACTTCAGAAGCTTGTGGTCGGCCAGCTTGCGTCGCAGCGTGTTGCGGTTGATGCCCAGCCAGTCGGCGGCCTTGCTCTGGTTGCCGTCGGCGTGCCGCATCACCACCTCGAGCAGCGGCTTCTCGACCGCGTTCATGATCATCTCGTGCACCGCCGAAGGCTCGGCGCCGCGCAGATCGTCGAAGTAGCGCTGCAGCGTGTCGCGCACGCACTCTTCGATCTGGCGCTTGCTCATCGCGCTGCCCCGCCGCCGCTCATGGGGCAACCTCCGTGCTGCGCACCGCGGCGCGAGCCCCCTTCGGAGCGGCCGCGCGGGGGTTCATGCCGCCAGCTCCAGCGCGTCGTCGTTGGCTGCGCCGGGGGCGATCGGCAAGCGCACGTGGCGCTCGCCGAGGTCGTCGAAGAACGTCGCCACCGCCGCCAGCTGTGCGTCGCAGCGGTCGAGCGTGTTCATCACCGTGCGGAAGGCCTCGCCGCCGGGCAGCGCGCGCACCGCCCAGCCGATGTGCTTGCGCGCGCTGCGCACGCCGCTGTCTTCGCCATGCAGCGCGTAGTGGTCGTGCAGGTGCTCGAGCAGCCAGCGTCGCACGTCGGCGGTGGCCGGCGGCGCGAGCGGCTGGCCGGTGGCCAGCTCGTGCGCGATCTCGCGGAAGATCCACGGCCGGCCCTGCGCGGCGCGGCCGATCATCAGCGCGTCGGCGCCGGTGTGCGCCAGCACGGCCCGCGCCTTGGCGGCGCTGTCGATGTCGCCGTTGGCCACCACGGGGATGCGCAGCGCCGCCTTCACCGCGGCGATGGTGTCGTACTCGGCCAGACCGAGAAAGCCTTGCTCGCGGGTGCGCCCGTGCACCGTCACCATCGCGACGCCGGCGCCTTCGGCCGCGCGCGCCAGCGCGACCGCGTTGCGCTCGTGTGCGCCGCGGCCGGTGCGCATCTTCAGCGTCACCGGCACGCCGCGCGGCGTGCAGGCGGCGACGACGGCCTCGACGATGCGCAGTGCCAGCGGCTCGTTGCTCATCAGCGCAGAGCCCGCGAACACGTTGCACACCTTCTTGGCCGGGCAGCCCATGTTGATGTCGATCATCGCGGCGCCGCGGTCGATGTTGTAGCGCGCGGCATCGGCCATCTCGACCGGGTCCACGCCCGCGATCTGCACCGCGATCGGCGCCGACTCGCCGCGGTGGTCGGCGCGGCGCGACGTCTTCAGGCTCGACCACAGCTCGCGCTTGGAGGTCACCATCTCGCTGACCGCGTGGCCCGCCCCGAGCCGCTTGCAGAGCTGGCGAAACGGCCGATCGGTGACGCCTGCCATCGGTGCGACGAACAGGCTGTTCGGCAACTCGATCGGGCCGATGTGCATGGCGGGCGGGCGACGACGGGCGGGAGGCGGAGTATAGCCAGGGGCCGCTGCCGATAATCGGCGCGATGGAGCCATGGTTCGCATCGTTGATGAAGGCGCTCGCGCTGCCCGAGTACGGGCTGAGCACCGTGTTCGTCGTGTCGCTGGTGTCGGCGACGCTGCTGCCGCTGGGCAGCGAGCCCGCGGTGTTCGGCCTGGTGAAGCTCAATCCCGAGCTGTTCTGGCCCGCGGTGCTGGTGGCCACCGCCGGCAACACGATCGGCGGCGCGATCACCTGGTGGATGGGCTACGGCGCCGAGCGGGCCTACGAGCACCTGGCGCACCACAAGCCGATGCAGCTGCGCGCGCTGCGCTGGCTCGAACGCTTCGGCCCCAAGGCGTGTCTGCTGAGCTGGCTGCCCGCGGTGGGCGACCCGCTGTGCGCGGTGGCGGGCTGGCTGCGCTTTCCGTTCTGGCCTTGCGTGCTGTACATGGCGATCGGCAAGTTCCTGCGCTACCTGGCGATGACCGGCGCGCTGGTCTGGGCCTTTCCGGGGCGGCTGGGGGGCTGAGTGGCGGCGGGTGCAACGCCGGCGGCGTGTGGCGGCACAATGCGCGACCGTCACAGTTGCGCGCGCCCTGCGGTCACGAGCCGCCGGCGCGGTCTGAAGGCACGATGGACACCTCCACGCCGAGCTACGACGCGCTGACGCGCACGTTCACGAAACTGCACCGCCTGCAACACCTGCAGGCGATCGCCAGCTGGGACCAGGCCGCCAACATGCCGCCGGCGGGCAACGAGGCGCGCGCCGCGGCCATGGCCGAGATGAGCGCACTGCTGCACCGCCTGGTCACCGACCCGCAGCTGGCGCGCGAGCTCGATGGCGCCGAGTCCGAGCCGCTGGACGAGCCGCAGCGCGCCAACCTGCGCGAGATGCGCCGCCACTGGCGCCAGTCCAACGCGCTGCCCGAGGCGCTGGTGCAGCACGAGGTGCTGGTGACCGCGCGCTGCGAGCACGCGTGGCGCACGCAACGCCCGGCCAACGACTGGGCGGGCCTGCTGCCCAACCTGCGCGACGTCGTGGCCACCGAGCGCGAGGTGGCGCGGGCGCTGTCGCAGCAGCTCGGGCTGTCGCCGTACGATGCGCTGATGGATCGCTTCGAGCCCGGCATGACGGCGGCCAAGGTCGACGCCGTGTTCGGCGACCTGCGACGCTGGCTGCCGGGGCTGATCCGCCAGGTGATCGACAAGCAGTCGCGCGAGCGCATCATCGAGCCCAAGGGGCCGTTCCCGGTGGCTGCGCAGCGCGCGCTGTGCGAGCGCGTGATCGGCATGCTCGGCTTCGACTTCAACGCCGGGCGGCTCGACGTCAGCACGCATCCGTTCTGCGGCGGCGTGCCCGAGGACGTGCGCATGACCACGCGCTTTCGCGACGACGAGTTCATCGGCTCGCTGATGGGCACGATCCACGAGACCGGGCACGGCCGCTACGAGCAGAACCGGCCGCGCGACTGGCTGGGCCAGCCGCTGTCCGAATCGCGCTCGATGGCGATCCACGAGAGCCAGTCGCTGAGCTTCGAGATGCAGCTGGGCGGCCATCCGGGCTTCGTGGCGCTGCTGGCGCCGATGCTCGAGCAGGCGTTCGGCGCGCAAGCAGCCTTCGAGCCGGCCAACCTGCAACGGCTGCTGACGCGCGTGAGGCCGGGGCTGATCCGCGTCGACGCCGACGAGGTGACCTATCCGGCGCACATCATCGTGCGCCACGAGATCGAGCGGCCGCTGATCGAAGGCGAGATCGAGGTCGAGGACATTCCCGCGCTGTGGGATGCCAAGATGGTCGAGCTGCTGCAGCTCGACACGCGCGGCAACTTCAAGGACGGCCTGATGCAGGACGTGCATTGGCCGAGCGGCCTGTACGGCTACTTCCCGTGTTATTCGCTCGGCGCGATGTACGCGGCGCAGTGGTTTGCCGCGATGCGCCGCGCCACGCCGGACCTCGATACCCGCATCGCGCGCGGCGACTTCGCGCCGGTGTTCGACTGGCTGCGCCGGTACGTCTGGCAACCTGGCAGTCGGTGGACCACCGATGAACTCGCGCTGCGCGCCAGCGGCGAAGCGCTGAATCCGGCGCACTTCAAGGCGCACCTTTTCGCGCGCTACTTGTCCACCCCCGAAGCGGCTTAGTCAGCTGCCGCGCGGCGGCTTGGCAGAGCCGGATCCACGGTCTCCGCTCGACGGGTGCGGCCTACGCCGCCTGGGTCTTGCTGGGCGCCTTCTTGGCGGCCCTGCCCGCGACCTTCTTGGCGGCCTTGCGCGGCGTCTTCTTGGCGGCGGGCTTCTTGCCGCCGAGCTTGGCCACGTCCGCCGCCACCTGGTCGAGGCGTGCGTTCAGCGCCGCCAGGTCCTTTGCGGTGGGCAGGCCCAGCCGCGCCACCGCCTTGGCGGTGCGCTGCTCGAAGATCGACTCGAGCTTGTCCCACTGCTGGCCGGCCTTGGTGGTGACTTCGCCGGCCATCGCCGTCATCCGGCTGGTGACCTCGCTGATCTTCTCCTCCGCGAGCCCCTGGGTCTTCTTCTGCAGACTGATGCCGTCGCGGATCAGCTTCTCGAACGCCTGTGTGCCTTCGGCCTGCGCCTTCGCGAACGCCCCCATGCCCGCCAGCCAGATCTGCTGCGCCGACTCCTTGATCGACTGCGCGAGCGCGTTGTCGAGCAGGCCGGCGGGGCCGGCAGCCTTCTTGTCGGCCATCGCCTTGAGTTTTCTGACCATCGTGGGCTCCGTGTGGGTGGGAAGGGCCGCTCGACGCGGCATATCGGCGGCAGTGTAGGCACAAGCGCGCTGCCGGCGCAGCGCCATTCGCTAGGAGCGTGCGTCTAACCCGTCGCCGTGCGGCTTGGGGTTAGCGCGTGCGTCGGTCGCCGGCCGATTGCACAAGAATGGCCACCGGCGGCGCGCCGCACGTCGCGTTCGAAGCCGCCCAAGGAGGAGCCTCATGCAGTACTTCGTCACCGGCGCGACCGGATTCATCGGCAAGCGCCTCGTCAAGGCGCTGCTGGCGCGGCGCGGCACGGTCGTGCACTTCCTGGTGCGGCCTGGCAGCGAGGACAAGCTGCCGGCGCTGCGCGAATACTGGGGCGCCGGCGCACAGCGCGCGCACCCGGTGACCGGCGACCTGACGGCGCGCAAGCTCGGCGTGTCGGCCGAGGACCTCAAGGCGCTGAAGGGCCATGTCGACGCGCTGTACCACCTGGCCGCCATCTACGACCTGGGGGCCGATGCGGAGAGCCAGATCCAGGTCAACATCGAGGGCACCCGCCACGTTTGCGAGTTCGCCAAGGCGATCGACGCTGGCCACCTGCATCACGTGTCGTCGATCGCGGCCGCCGGCCTGTACGAGGGCGTCTTCCGCGAGGACATGTTCGACGAGGCCGAGAACTTCGATCATCCGTACTTCATGACCAAGCACGAGTCGGAGAAGATCGTGCGCAAGGAATGCAAGGTGCCGTGGACGGTGTACCGCCCGGCGCTGGTGGTCGGCGACTCGACCACTGGCCAGATGGACAAGATCGACGGCCCGTACTACTTCTTCAAGCTGATCCAGCGCATGCGACAGCTGCTGCCACCGTGGTTCCCGGCCGTCGGGCTCGAGGGCGGGCGCATCAACATCGTGCCGGTGGACTTCGTGGTGGCGGCGATCGACCACATCTCGCACCAGAAGCAGATCGAGCGCAAGTGCTACCACTTGGTCGACCCGATGGGCTACCGCGTCGGCGACGTGCTGGCCATCTTCAGCAAGGCCGCGCACGCGCCGAAGATGAACCTGTTCGTCAACGCGGCGTTGCTCGGCTTCATCCCCAAGAGCGTCAAGAAAGGCCTGTTGGCGCTGGCGCCAGTGCGCCGCATCCGCAACGCGGTGATGAAGGACCTGGGGCTGCCCGACGACATCCTCGAGTTCGTCAACTACCCGACGCGCTTCGACCGCCGCGAAACCGACGCCGTGCTGAAGGGCAGCGGCATCGAGTGCCCGAACCTTCACGACTACGCGTGGCGGCTGTGGGACTACTGGGAGCGCCACCTCGACCCGGATCTCTTCATCGACCGCAGCCTCAAAGGCAAGGTGGGCGGCAAGGTCGTGCTGGTGACCGGCGGCTCGTCGGGCATCGGGCTGGCCGCGGCGTGCCACTTTGCCGAGGCCGGCGCCGTGACGATCATCTGTGCGCGCGACGAGGACAAGCTCGCCGAGGCGGTCAAGGAGATCGTGGCCTACGCCAAGGAAAAGGGCAACCAACAGCCCAAGGTGTTCAGCTACAGCGTCGACATCGCCGACGCGAAGGGCTGCGCCGACTTCGTCAGGACGCTCGAGGCCGAGCACGGCGGCGTCGATTTCCTGGTCAACAACGCCGGCCGCTCGATCCGCCGCGCGATCGAGGCGAGCTACGACCGCTTCCACGACTTCGAGCGCACGATGCAGCTCAACTACTTCGGCTGCCTGCACGTCACGATGGGCCTGCTGCCCGGCATGGTGAAGAAGCGCAAGGGCCACGTGGTCAACATCAGCTCGATCGGCGTGCTCACCAACGCGCCGCGCTTCTCGGCCTACGTGGCCAGCAAGGCCGCGCTCGACGCCTGGACGCGATGCGCCGCCAGCGAGTTCGCCGACCAGGGCGTGACGTTCACCACCATCAACATGCCGCTGGTGCGCACGCCGATGATCGCGCCGACCAAGATCTACGCCAACGTGCCGACGCTGTCGCCCGACGAGGCGGCCGAGTTGATCGTGCAGGCCTGCGTCGACAAGCCGGTGCGAATCGCCACGCGGCTGGGCATCTTCGGCGAGCTGCTGCACGCGGCGGCGCCGCGCATCGCGCAGATCGTGATGAACACCACCTTCCGCATGTTCCCCGACAGCGAGGCCGCGCGCGGCGAGAAGGGCGGCGAAAAGCCCAAGCTGAGCGCCGAGGCGATCGCGCTGCAGCAGATGATGCGAGGCATTCACTTCTAGCTGGCCCGGGCGGGCATGGCCCGCGACGCCGCCCGCGGCCGCATGAACCCGGGCCACACAGCGCGCCGCGGGCGTGCGACGATTGCCGCATGGAGGTCCGGGCCTGCCCGCGTTGCCAGCACGCCAATGCACCTGCGGCGCGCTTTTGCGCGCAGTGCGGTGCGCCGCTCGGCCTGGCCTGCCGGCGCTGCGGCGCCGCGCTGGCGGCCGGGCAGCGCTTCTGCGACGCCTGCGGCAGCCCGGCCGACGCACCAGCCGCCGTGGCGCCGGTCGACGATGCCGAGCGTCGCCACGCGACGGTGGTGTTCAGCGACCTGTCGGGCTACACGGCGCTCAGCGAACGGCTCGATCCGGAGGACGTCGAGCGCATCGTCGCGCGCATCCGGCGCGAGTCGGTGGCGGTGGTCGAGGCCCACGGCGGCATCGTCAACCAGTTCGTCGGCGACGAGGTGATGGCGCTGTTCGGCATCCCGCACGCGGGGCGCGACGATGCGGTGCGTGCGGTGCGTGCGGCGCTCGCGCTGCATGCTGCGGTGCGCGCGGTGGCGCACGAGACCGGCGAAGGCAGCCTCGCGCTGCACAGCGGCATCCACAGCGGCCTGGTGGTGGCGCGCGCGAGCGCGCAGCACGATGGCCGCTTCAACGTCACCGGCGACACCGTCAACACCGCGGCACGCCTGCTGTCGCTGGCCGGTGCGGGCGAGGTGGTCGTCGGGGCCGACACCTGGCGCGAGGTGTCGGATCGCTTCGACGGCGAGGCGCTCGCGCCGGCCGCTGTCAAGGGCAAGCAACTGCCGCTGCAGCCGATCCGCATCGTCGGCGAGCGCGAGCGTCCAGAGGCGGCGCCGCTGGTCGGGCGCGACGAGGAGCTGGCGCTGGCCATGCTGTCGGTGCAGGCCTGCCCCGAGCGACGGAGCGCGCGCCTGGTCGTCGTGCGCGGCGAACCGGGCATTGGCAAGTCGCGCCTGCTCGACGAGTTGCTGCGCCTGGCGCGCTCACGCGGCTACGCGACCCGGATGGCGCAGGTGCCGGACTTCGGCCCGGCGCGCGGGCGCGCTGCGCTGAGGGCGCTGTGCACGCAGCTGCTCGGCGGCGTCGGGCTGGTCGCCGCCGACGAGCGCGCGGCGCTGGTGGCCGCGGCGCTGGCGGCGGGGCGTGTCGATGCCGAGCACGAGCCGTTCCTGTGCGCGCTGCTCGACATCGTGCCACCGCAGGCTGCGCGCGCGTCGCTCGCCTCGATGGACGCAGTGGCGCGCGAGCGCGGCGAGCTGGCGGCCCTGGGCGAGCTGGTGCGCGGGCTCTGCGCCGGGCAGCCGCTGGCGCTCGCGTTGGAGGACACGCACTGGGCGGAGCCCGCGGCGCTGTCGCTGTGGTGCCAGCTGGTCGCACGCTGCGCGGCGTTGCCGGTGCTGTTCGTCGCCACCACGCGCCCGGAGGCCGAGCTGATCGATGCGGGCCGCCGCGCGCAGCTCGGCGGCGTCAGCGCGGTGACGATCGACCTCGGCCCGCTGCCGCGTGACGCGGCGCGCGCGATGGTCGAGCGCTTCGGCGGCGTCGCCACCGAAGAGTGGATCGATGCCTGCATCGAGCGCGCGGCGGGCAACCCGCTGTTCCTCGAGCAGCTGTTGATCAACGCCGGCGAAGCCGCGCGGGCGCACGTGCCGGGCTCGATCCAGGCGCTGGTGCTGGCGCGCGTCGATCGGGTCGCAGCGGCCGACAAGGCGGCGCTGCAGGCGGCCGCGGTGCTGGGCTTCCGCTTCGACGCCGCGCCATTGCCGGCGATGCTCGGTGCCGCTGCGATCGACCTCGCATCGCTGGTCGCCGTGGGCCTGCTGCGTCGGGTCGAGGGCGAGTACCAGTTCGTGCACGCGCTGATCCGCGACGGCGTCTACGAGTCGCTGCTGAAGGCGCGGCGCCGCGAACTGCACGTGCGGGCCGCGGCGTGGTTTGCCAACCGCGACCTCGGTCTGCAGGCCGAACACCTCGACCGCGCGGAGAGCCCGGCCGCGGTCGACGCCTACCTCGCAGCGGGCCGCCAGGAGGCGGCGCGCTGGCGCCATGACCGCGCGCTGATGCTCGCCGCGCGCGGCCTGGAGCTGGCGCCGCAGCGTGCCCAGCGCCACGCGCTGTCGATGCTGCTCGGCGAGCAGCTGCGCGAGGTCGGCCGCAACCGCGAGGCGTTGGCGCACTTCGAGCAGGCACGCGATCTGGCCGATGGCGACGAGCAGACGTTTCGCGCCTGGTTCGAGATCGGCGCCGTCAACCGCTACCTGTCTGACGTCGACGCTGCCATGGGCGCGCTCGATGCGGCCGAGGCGCTGCTGCAACGCTGGGGCGGCGACCGGGAGCGCTCCACGGTCGCTCACCTGCGCGGCAACCTGCACTTTGCGGCCGGACGGGTGGCAGCATGCGAGGCGGCACACCAGCGGGCGCTGGCGCATGCGCGCGCTGCGGGCGATCCCGCCTGCGAGGCGCAGGCGCTGTCGGGGCTCGGCGATGCCCGCTATGCCACCGGCGACATGCGTGCCGCGGGCCGGCACTTCGCCGACTGCGTCGACATCTGCGAGCGCCACGGCCTGCTGCGCTTCGCGATCATGAACCGCGGCATGATCGCGATGTGCGCCTACTTCACCGGCGAGCTGCAGCGGGCGCTGCAGCTGTTGCCGCGGGCCAGCGAGGAGGCGCGCCGGCTCGGCCATGCCAACGCGCAGGTGATGACCGAAGAGACGCTCGGCATCTGCCTCAACATGCAGGCTCACTACGACGAGGCGCTGCAGGTCAACCGCGGCGTGGTCGAGCTCGCGCGCAGCGTCGGCTCGCGGCGCTACGAGGTGGTGGCGTCGACCCAGCTGGCCCACACGCTGCGCATGCTCGGGCGCCGCGCCGAGGCCCGGGCCGTGGTCGAGCGCGCGTGGCAGATCGTCGAGGACATCGGCGCACACGGCTTCGCGGGGCCGATGGTGCTGGCCGAGTGGGCCGCTTGCAGCGAGCGGCCCGACGAGCGCGAGTCGCTGCTGGCGCGCGGTAACGCCTTGCTCGAGCGCGGGGCGCTGGCGCACACGCACCTGTGGTTCCTGGCCGAGGCCATCGTGCTGCGGCTCGACCAAGGGCGGCCCGACGACGCCGAATGTTTTGCCGACGAGCTGCAACGCTGGTCGATGGCGGGCTCCGTCGTCTGGGCCGAGCACCACGTGCAGGCTGGGCGCGCCCTCGCGCAGTGGGCCCGCGGCGATCGCAGCGCCGAACTGCGGCAACGCATCGCGCAGCTGCACGCGCGCGCCGGCGAGCTGGCCTACGGCGAGATCCAGGCCCGCCTCGGCGCAGCGCTGGCGGCGGCTTGATCGCCGCGTCGCGCGCGCCGGGGCTTCAGTCGGCGACGTGCAGCACCAGCTTGCCGAAATTCTCGCCCGAGAACAGCTTCAGCAGCGTGGCCGGGAAGGCAGCGACGCCGCCGCGCACGACGTCTTCCTTGCTCTTCATGCGGCCGTCCTTCAGGTAGCCCGACAGCTCGGCGATCGCTTGCGGGAAGCGATCGGCGTAGTCGAACACGACCATGCCTTCCATGCGCGCGCGGTTGACCAGCAGCGACATGTAGTTCTTGGGGCCGTTCATCGCGCCGGCATTGTTGTACTGGCTGATCGCGCCGCAGATCACCACGCGCGCCTTGCGCGCCAGCCGTGCCAGCACCGCGTCGAGGATGTCGCCGCCGACGTTGTCGAAGTAGACGTCGACGCCGTCGGGGCAGTGCGCCTTCAGGCCCTCGCGCACGGCGTCCCAGCGCCGACCGCCGGCCGGTGAGGAATCGGCATCGGCACCCGCCGGTGCCGTGGCCTTGTAGTCGATGCAGGCGTCGAAGCCGAGTTCGCTCACCACCCAATCGCACTTGGCCTTGCCGCCGGCGATGCCGACCACGCGGCAGCCCTTGATCCTGGCCAGCTGACCCACCGTCTGCCCCACCGCGCCGGCCGCGCCGGAGACGACCACCGTGTTGCCCGGCTGCGGCGCGCCGACGTCGAGCAGCCCGAAGTACGCCGTCATGCCCGGCATTCCGAGCACGTTGAGCCACTGCGTCACGCTGCCCAGTCGCAGGTCGATCTTGTGCAGCCCGCTCTTGGGCAACTGCTCGCCGCCGGCCGACCAGTACTCCTGCACGCCGAAGGTGCCGGCCACGGTGTCGCCAACCGCGAACTTCGGGCTGCGCGAGGCCACCACACGGCCGACGCCGCCGGCGCGCATCACCTCGCCGATCTCCACCGGGCGGATGTAGCTCCTGCCTTCGTTCATCCAGCCGCGCATCGCGGGGTCGAGCGACAGCGCGAGCACCTGCACCAGCACGCCGCCATCGGTCGGCTCGGCCACCGGCTCGTCGGTGTGCTGCCAATCGGTGGGCTTGGGCAGGCCCGCCGGGCGTGCCGCGAGGCGGATCTGTTGGTTGACGAGCGAGGTCACGGCCATGACGGTCTCCGAAGGTTGTACTGGGGGCGACAGCGTGCATCGTAGTGATGCGCGCGCGTCCGCGCGTCACCGATGCGACGCCGCAACCTCGCCGCGGCAGCGGTGCACTTCGATCGATATTGCTTACGCATTGCCACCAACTGAAGAGAAGCACTTACGAGCCGGTCGGGTTCTGCAACCTTCGAACGCGATCGCGTAGCCTGTGTAAGGGTCGGGATACACATGTGCAGGCAGCACAGTTGTGGGCTTATGGTGCGACCCGCCGTCGATGACCCGTGGAGAAGTTGTCGGGGGCTCGGGGTGCTTCGACGCTCATCGCTGCGGACGCACCAGTTCAACACACCAAATCGTTGGAGCAAGCATGCATCGACCTTCAGCCCACCGTCTCCGTCTCACCGCCTGTGCATTGGCCACCGCGCTGGTGGTTGGCTGCGGAGGCGGCAGCGGCAACTCACCCACTGCGCTGCAAAGCCAATCGGTCCAGATGAGCGACTCGCTGTCGCGCGTGACGGTCACCGCCGCCGGCACGTCGAGCGACGGCAGCCGCGTCAGCACGATGCAGTGGGCGGCGATGCAATACGCCTTCAGCGCCGCCGTGAGCGGCGGCGCGCACGCCGGGCAGACGGTGGCGGGCACCCTGCTGCTGACTGGCGAAACCGAAGGGGGCTCGACCGAGGTCGAGGGAAGGCTGCTGGTCGGCACTGCGGCGGCGCCGGCGCCCACCGCCAGCGCGACGACGACGCAGGCGCAGACGTTGACCGCCGACTTCAACGCCAAGATGGACGCCCTGCGCGCGAAACTGCGCTCCGACATCGACGCCCTGCGGCAGAAGCTCAGGAGCGACTTGGCGGCAGCAACCAGCGCGGCGCAGCTCGACGCGGCCAAGCAGGCGTTCACCGACGCGTTCCGGGCGCTCAATCAACAGTACCAGCAAGACGCCGCCACGCTCACCGCGGCTTATCGCGACCAGCTGGCCGCGCTGGGCATCACCGATCCGAAGGCCATTCAGCCGGCCAAGGACGGTACGGGTTCCGGCGGCACGCGCAGTGGCTACGAGGTCGAAGGCACGATGACCGCCGACGGTACGGTCACGCTGACGATCTCGCTGGGCAAGGGCGGCGTCATACGAGCCACCGGTCAGGCAGTGGCCGACGGCAGCATGAGCGGCACCTTCACCGGCCCGGGCGCCGACGATGCCGGTACCTGGTCGGCGTCGACGAGCGGGACTCCAGCACCAGCACCAGCACCTGCACCAGCACCAGCACCAGCACCAGCACCAGCACCAGCGCCGGCACCAGCGCCGGCACCAGCGCCGGCACCAGCGCCCGCACCTGCACCAGCACCAGCACCTGCACCAGCGCCCGCACCCACGGGGGACGCGGCCGCTGGCCAGACGCTGTACGCCTCGTACTGCGCTGGCTGCCATGGCAGCGATCCGAAGGCCAACCAGATGAACATCGCCAACGGCACGACGGCGAGCGCGATCGACGCGGCCATCGCCAAGGTCGGTGCGATGGGCTTCCTCGGCAATGTGTTGACCGCGCAGAACAAGCTCGACATCGCGGCGTACATCAGCAACGCCACCAAGTAGAGGCCGGCATCCCGTGGCGCCGGTGGACCGGCGCCACGGGCCGGTGCGCCGGCGCGCACCGGTGCAGCTACGTCGTGGCCTTCAGGCGACACCCGCTGCAGGCGTCGCCGCCGCGCCCTTGGCACCCGAGCGACCCAGCCGCCATCCCTTGACGAGCGCGAACAGCGCGGGAATCACCACCAGCGTCAGTACGGTCGACGAGATCATGCCGCCGACCATCGGCGCGGCGATCCGGCTCATCACCTCCGAGCCGGTGCCGGTGCCCCACATGATCGGCAGCAGGCCGGCCATGATCGCGACCACGGTCATCATCTTCGGCCGCACGCGCTCGACGGCGCCTTCCATCACCGCGGCGTAGAGGTCCGACGTGGTCGGCGTGCGGCCCTCGGCGCGGCACCTCGCCTGCACCGCCTGCCAGGCATGGTCGAGGTAGATCAGCATCACGATGCCGGTCTCGGCGGCCACGCCGGTCAGCGCGATGAAGCCCACCGCCACCGCGACCGACAGGTTGTAGCCGAGCCACCACATCAGCCAGACACCACCGACCAGCGCGAACGGCACCGAGAGCATGACGATGAGCGTCTCGGTGATGCGCCGGAAGTTCAGGTACAGCAGCAGGAAGATGGTCAGCAGCGTGACCGGCACGACGATCTTCATCTTGGCGATCGCCCGCTCCATGTACTCGAACTGGCCGCTCCAGGTGATGTAGGTGCCCGGCGGAAACTTCACCTGCTCGGCGACGGCCTTGCGTGCATCGGCCACGTACGAGCCGATGTCGCGGTCGCGGATGTCGACGAAGATATACGCCGACAGCAGCGCGTTCTCGGTGCGGATGCCCGGCGTGCCGCGCTCGACCGACACGCGCGCCACCTGCCCGAGCGGCACCATCGCGCCGTCCATCGTCGGCACCAGCACCTCGCGCTCGATCTGCTGCGGGTTGGCACGCAGCTCGCGCGGGTAGCGCACGCTGACGCCGAAGCGCTCGCGGCCCTCGACGGTGGTGGTGACCATCTCGCCGCCGAGCGCGGTGCCGATCACCTCCTGCAGGTCGCCGACCGCGAGCCCGTAGCGCGCAAGCTGCGCGCGATCGGGGTCGATCACCAGGTAGCTGCCGCCGGTGATGCGCTCGGCGAAGGCCGACGTCGTGCCCGGCACCGCCTTGACCACCGACTCGATTCTCTTGGCCAGGCGCTCCATCTCGACGAGGTCGGTGCCGAACACCTTGATGCCGATCGGCGTGCGGATGCCGGTCGACAGCATGTCGATGCGCGCCTTGATCGGCATCGTCCATGCGTTGGAGATGCCGGGGAACTGCAGCGCGCGGTCGAGCTCGGCGATCAGCTTGTCGATCGTCATGCCGGCTCGCCACTGCGACTCGGGAGTCAGGTTGATCACCGTCTCGAACATCTCGGTCGGTGCCGGGTCGGTGGCGGTGTTGGCGCGGCCCGCCTTGCCGTAGACCGACGCCACCTCGGGGAAGCTCTTGATGATCTTGTCCTGCGTCTGCAGCACCTCGGCGGCCTTGGTGATCGACATGCCGGGCAGCGACGACGGCATGTAGAACAGCGTGCCCTCGTTGAGCGTCGGCATGAACTCGCTGCCCAGCCGCGCCGCCGGCCACGCCGTGGCCACCAGCACCAACACGGCCGCCGCGATCGTCGCCAGCTTCCAGCGCATCACGCCGGCGATGACCGGCCGATAGACCCAGATCAGGAAGCGGTTGACCGGGTTCTTCGCCTCGGGCAGCACGCGGCCGCGGATGAACAGCGCCATCAGCACCGGCACCAGCGTCACCGACAGCAGCGCAGCGCCGGCCATCGCGAAGGTCTTGGTGTAGGCCAGCGGCGCGAACAGGCGCCCCTCCTGCGCCTCGAGCGTGAACACCGGCAGGAACGACACCGTGATGATCAGCAGCGAGAAGAACAGCGCCGGCCCCACCTCCAGGCAGGCGTCGAGCATCGCGCGGCCGCGCTCGGCCACGGTGTGATCTGGCGGCAGGCGCTCGAGGTGCTTGTGCGCGTTCTCGATCATCACGATCGCCGCATCGACCATCGCGCCGATGGCGATCGCGATGCCGCCCAGGCTCATGATGTTGGAGTTCATGCCGAGCAGCCGCATCGCGATGAAGGCGATCAGCACGCCCACTGGCAGCATCACGATCGCCACCAGTGCCGAGCGCACGTGCAGCAGGAACACCACACAGACCGCGGCGACGATCAGGCTCTCCTCGATCAGCGTGCGCTGCAGCGTCGCGATCGCGCGGTGGATCAGGTCCGAGCGGTCGTACACCGCCTCAATCGTGACGCCATCGGGCAACCCGGCGGCGATCTCGCCGATGCGCGTCTTCAGGTTGCGGATAACCTCGAGCGCATTCTGGCCGTAGCGCGACATCGCGATGCCAGAGACGACCTCGCCCTCGCCGTTGAGCTCGGTCAGGCCGCGCCGCTCGTCGGGCGCCAGCTCGACCCGCGCGATGTCGCGGATCAGCACCGGCGTGCCGCGGTCGCTCTTGACCACCAGCGATTCGAGGTCGCTCTTGCCGCGAAGGTAGCCGCGGCCGCGCACCATGTACTCGGTCTCGGCCATCTCGACGACGCGCCCGCCGACGTCGCGGTTGGAGTCGCGGATCACCTGCGCCACCTTGGCCAGCGGAATGCCGAAGCTGCGCAGCTTCAGCGGGTCGACGGTGACCTGGTAGGTCTGCACGAAGCCGCCGATCGACGCCACCTCGGCCACGCCCGCGGCCTTGGTGAGCTGGTAGCGGACGAACCAGTCCTGGATCGTGCGCAACTCGGCCAGCGTCTTGTTCTTGGCCAGCAGCGCGTACTGGTAGACCCAGCCGACGCCGGTGGCATCGGGCCCGAGCGCGGGCGACACGCCGCGCGGCAGGCGCGCCGCCGCGAAGTTGAGGTACTCGAGCACGCGACTGCGCGCCCAGTAGATGTCGGTGCCGTCCTCGAAGATCACGTAGACGAACGACGCGCCGAAGAACGAGAAGCCGCGCACGACCTTCGACTTCGGCACCGCCAGCATCGCGGTGGTCAGCGGGTAGGTGACCTGGTCCTCGACCACCTGCGGCGCCTGGCCCGGATACTCGGTGTAGACGATGACCTGCACGTCGGACAGGTCGGGCAGCGCGTCCAGCGGCGTGCGCGCCACCGCCAGCACGCCCGCGGCGACGACGAACACCGTGGCCAGCAGGACCAGGAACGGGTTGCGGCCCGACCAGACGATCAGCTTGTTCAACATGGGCATCGCCCTCAGTGACCGGAGTGGCTGCCCGGCGCCTTGCCGGCTTGCGGCGTCAGCGACGTGATCACCCATTCGCCACCACCACGCTCGACGAACTCGAACGCCAGCCGCGTGCCCGGCTTCAGGCCGGTCAGCAGCGACGGGTTGGCGAGCTTGAACTCCATCGTCATCGCAGGCCAGCCCAGC